>WFZV01000259.1 GCA_015489395.1 Bacteroidales bacterium | reverse complement strand
TTGTGATGGCGCTTGCTTTTGGTAAAGCCATGCTAAAAACCGGAGCTGCCGAAATGATAGCCAATTTTTTGATCGATATTTTTGAGCCATTAGGCCGCACTGGTATTCTGGCAGGGTTGTATATAATTACAGCGCTTCTGGCAGGTTTTATTACAAATAAAGCAGCAGTGGCAATTGTCTTTCCAATCGCACTTATGTCTGCAAAAGATTTAGCTATAAACCCGTATGCTACGATTTTGATTATGACTTTCGCAGCATCGGCGAACTTTTTGACACCCATTGGTTATCAGACAAATACAATGGTTTACGGTGCCGGTGGCTATAAATTCCGCGATTTTATCAGAGTGGGTGGGCTGCTGACTGTAATTTACGGCTTTGTAGCAGTGGTTATGATAAAGCTTTTTTACCTGTAAATCACAAGGTTGCTGTTAAAACTGCTTTCCGTTAGTCCAGGGTCAATTTGAAATATAAAAGTGATTCGTCGATTTTCGAAGTATCCGACTTATTAACAGTTGGTTACATAAACGAGTCTTGCTGCAATTAGTTAACGTCTGGATTGTTCAGTTATCGGTATTATCGTCCTGGTCGTCTGACTGAGGCTTTTGTTCGTCAGATGGTTTATGTTTCTTTTTATTTATCAAGTCTTCGGGTTTCATCACATTAATAAATTTGCCCAATTCTTCCATATCCAAAGGCGGATAAGGCTGTTCGACACGTTGCCAGGTCACACGTACACCAATAACCAGGATGTCGTCGACTTGTTTGTATTTGACTCCCATCCAGTTTTTAAGCGTATTTTGCATGTACTCAAGTTGCTCGTCAACAGGCAAATCGCTGATTGTGAGGAAAAGCTTTTTAAGTCTTGAAAGTCGGAATTTTTTGCCTTTTTTACTTCCAAACTGCGAAGCATAACCGTCTGAAAAACTGTAAATCATATCGTTAGTTTCCACGTCAAAGTAAATCGTGTGAAAGCTATCCCGTACATTTTCGAAGATACCAATAGGCATGCGGTCTGGTTTTAGCTCGTACAAAGTATCGTTGCGCACAATAATCAGAGGATTAAAAGCTCCGGAGTATTGCAGACGTAAAGTCTTGGTATTCAAGATGTAAAGTGCAATATCCATTCCGTCTTTAGCTTCTTCTATTTTACCGGTCTGGTGTAAAGATTCGATTACCCTGTCGCGTAGTGTATCTAAGATTTTGCCAGAAACTAAGTTGTCACGTTGAGTCATAACGATTTCCTCTAGTAATGCAATGCCCAACATAGACATAAAAGCACCAGGTACGCCGTGACCTGTGCAGTCAGCAGTGGCAACAATGATTTGCTCGCCGACTTTTTTGAACCAGTAGAAGTCGCCAGAGACAATGTCGCGCGGCAGATAAAGGATAAACAGTTCAGGAATAAACTTTTTGATTTGCGACAAAGGAGGCAAAATAGCTGATTGGATACGTTTAGCGTAGTAAATGCTGTCCATGATTTCGGCTTGCTGGCGAGCGATTTCATCGCGTTGTTTACGGGCAAGGTCTCGTTGTCGTGCCAGTTCGTCGCGCTGTGCAATGATTTCCTCTTGTTGCTGTTCAAGCTCAATGTTTTTCTGTTCAAGTTCGATTTTTTGCATTTCGATTTCGTGAGTACGTTCCTGAACCAGTTTTTCCAGCATTTCGTTTCTGATTCGCAGAGCTTTCTCGCGCAGTTTGATAAATATGTAGATAAGTGCGATAACTAAGAAGATTACCAGTACAATGAACCAGGTCCGTTGCCAGAGTGGCTTTTGAATCTGGAAGTTAATTCCACGGTAATAGCTCCAGATGCCGTCTTTGCCTTTTGCACGGTAAGAAAATACGTAATTGCCAGGTGGCAGGTTTTGAAAAGTAGCTTTGTAAGAATGGCCTTTCCAGCCTGGGTAGTTTTTAGATTTTAATCCTCTCAGGTAGTAGTCGTACACGAGAGATTCTTCGTTTTTGAATGATAGTCCTGTCAGTTCGAAGGTCAGGTTATTCTCGTTATATTTAAGTTTTTGTGGTAAGGAGTAAACCAGTTTTCCGTTGAGGTAAATGGCTTCTATCTGGCAGTTTGGTGCGTATTTATGCAGCTGTTTTTTCTTAATGTCGTAAGTTGCTATGCCGTGCAGAGTACCAATCCAGAGTTTGCCTTTAGAATCCAGGCGTAAGCCGTCCAATGCAATTTCGTTTCCAGGCAAGCCGTCGTTAGCATCGACAGTGAATTCGATTTTGCGTGCATTTAGGTTTAAGTATGAAAATCCGCGGTTTGTCCCTATCCACAAGTGGTGCTTGTCTTTTGCCTGTTCGATTGCTGTAATTGATGAATTTGGAAAGTCTATGTCGTTTAAAAGCTTAAAGTTACCATCGCTAAATACTCCAAGGCCTTTTTCTGTGCCTAAATACAGCTTGTCGTCAATTGGCTTGACAGTCCAGACGATATGATTAATTTTTTTGAGGATTTTGAATTTTTTACCGTTAAAATAAATCAATCCATCGCTATTTGCACCAATAATCAGTCCGTCGTATTCGGTAATGTCAAAGACAAAAGCAGTAAGCTGGTTTTCGATTTTAACCGGTTTTGAATCAAAGTTTTTAAAATAAATAATATACCCGTATGAGCCTGTAAGTATGAAAATTTCACCTTTGGATGAAGCAAAAACTTTGTGAATTTGAGGCAAACGAAAATCAAATTTTCTCTGACGTATAATCTTTAAATTTTTTGGGTCAACCTCGTACAAACCTGTTGTAGAAGCCACAAGAATATTTTTATTTGGCAAAATAGTAATGGCGTACGAATTAGGTTCTTTATCAAAACGATGCGAGAAGTTCATTAACGAATCGCCCAGAACATATAAACTGTTTGTAAATGCTATCCACAAACGGTTTTCGCTGTCAAACTCAAGCGAATGTACATAATATTTTAGCTTTTGGTGATAAATTATTCGCAAACTACGGTTGGACAGTTTTTGAACGCCACCAGAAAAGCCAAACCAGTAATTATCCTCATTATCAGCGAAAAATGTAAGGATTTTTTGTCCGGAAAGACCTATGGTTTGATCATAAACTATTGGCGTAAGCTGCAAAGAAAATACCTGGTAGACCTTAAAATTCGTAATTAGCCAGATAGCTCCGTCTTTTGATTGTAAAATCTTGCTAATGAACGTATTACCAATTTTTAGCTTATCATTAACTTTTTTACCAATATAACCCTGCTCTAAACGGAAAGGCTCTTCGCTATAATACAGCCCATCTGTCGTTGACATCCAGATGTTACGGTCTTCGTCGATTAGCAAATCAATGACGTTTTTATCCGAAACCTTATTAACATGAGAAAAAGTGGTATCCAACAAATACAAACCTTTATTTGACCCAACCAAATATTGTCCAATATAATCCAGATACCTGATCGAACGTATATAACGTGGGAAATGGGTAAATTTATAGTTCAAATCTATGTCTAAACCTCTGGGACTCTGCACCAAAGCACCAAAATCGCCGTAAAAGAATTTATACCCGCGAGTATCTATATAAATGTGACGGAAAGGCTTACCTGCCCAAAGCGTATCAAATTTGCGTTTTTTATAATCATAAACAGAAATCCCGCGTAATGTTGCGAAATACAATTTTTGTTGCGCTGTATCCTCGTCAATATCAAACACAACATTACTGAGCAAACCATCCGATGTGGTAAAGACTTTCATTTTACGACCATTAAATCTCACAGCACCGCCATAAGTGGCAAACCAGATATACCCAACTTTATCCTGAAAAATATCCACAACATCTTCCTGCGGTAAGCCCTGACTTGTACCATACAAAACAAACGGGAATGTACCGATATTGTAAGTCTGGTAAAGTGCGATTAAATATTTTTCATTGGCTTTAAATGGCATACCGGTCTGCTGCTTAAAATACTCATTGAGCAGGCCATATTTCTCTGCATATTCGAAAAACTCTAAAATCTTTTGCCTGAGCTTGGGCTGGTTACGTTTTATTGCCCATCCAACCTTTTTTATATCGCCGATAATAAATTTTGCTTCTAAGTTCGGGTATTTGGGCAAAGTATAAATATAGCTTAACAGCGTATAATCTGCACGGCCAGAAGCAACTTCTTCCAGAAGTTTGTCGGCTGGTGCGTAATAATAGTTTTTTATGCCATTATCGATTAAAGCCTGTTCGTATGACGAACCTTTGGCTGTGACGCCACGTAACCGCTTAATATCGTTTATGTTAGTGATTTTTGTACCTTTACGGGCTACAACGACTTTTGCCATTGGCATAAAGCCAACAATATCAACCTTGTTCAAACGCCACTTAACAGGTTCGAGAAGGTCGCAAACAACATCCACATGCTTCATGAATTCTGGCGTATAGCTACTGTCTTTGACGATTTTACCTTCGCTATCTTCGAAATAAGTTGCAAGACTGGGCGCTACAACTATTTGTAAATCAACTCCAAGGTAATTGGCAAATGCTTCGGCTAAATATTGCGAAAATTGCTTTTTGCCAGTAGGATGGTAAATCATGTCGCGGTCACGCAATGCGATGATTATTCGTCCACTCTGGAGAATGTCGTCCAGATCACGGCCATAAGTCTTAGCTTGTGCGTACGAATTAATAATCTCCAGGTACGTTTTGTAATCAATGTTGTAATAATCCAGAAAAATCTGGTCTAACCGGCCGATACCACGTATTGTCTCGAAGAAATTATCTATTTCACGGCGCAAACCATTATTGCCTTTAGCCACTGCCCATCCGACTTTAAATGGCTTACCCACGGGAAATGCTAACTTTGCTTCCGGGTGGGTCTTTAAGTATTTTAAAGCCAGGTATGAAACAGCCACAAAACCATCGACTTTGCCCTCCTGCAAAAGCCGCTGCGACTCTTCCTCGCTTTTAGTCAAAACGACCTGAATGCCGCCACCAATCTGCTGGTTTATCCGTTCGATATCTTTTTGATAACTCGAATTGCTCAAAAGCGCTATACGTAAGCCTTTTAGGTCCTGGTACGACTTAATGTCAACATTACGTTTTTTTAGCAAACGCAAAGGCTCGGGCAAAAATAGCTTGAAGAAAAAGCTCCAATCTTGAAATCGCCTAACAACCAGTAAGTCACTAACATACATTATGCCAGCATAGTCGAAAAGTTTTTTTCGCCACGGAAAAACGTAAATCGTCCCACAAATAAAATCAGCTTTCTGCAGGGCATCGGGCGTGTATGAAATTTTGGGATTTGTCTCTAAATCAGGTGGGATTTTGCCTTTAAATGAAAAATTCTGCTGCCAGGTGGTTATGACTGGCACCATCTTGACGTTCAAATACTTAGCAAATTCTTCGGCAATTATGCGGTTAATGCTATTGTACGAACTTTCTGTAAATGCCACATAAACAACACCGCTGCGTTTTATATCGTCAATGCTCCGGGCAAAGATGCTCGAGAATAAAATAATAGTCAAAGTTAATATGGCTATAGTCCGTTTAATCATCGAAAACAAATAATTTTTCGACTTTGTCTAAAAAATACGCTGACACAAATTTAAACGTTTTATGCTATTTTTCGTGTCAAAATTGTTTAGTTTTTGTGAAAATTAAGAAATTCGCCGTATTTTTGCGTTAAATTGTTTCATTAGCAGGTTATGGTGATTTTGCCTTTGCCGTATTTACCCGCGATTGAATGGTTTGCTATTTTAGCTCAAAACCAGCAAGTTGTCATAGAGCAGTTCGACAATTTTACCAAACAAACAATGCGTAACCGGTGCAAAATTTTAAGTCCGAACGGCGTGCAAACTCTGTCTGTGCCTGTTCTTGGTGGGCGTTCGTCGCAGAAAAAGCCTTATCGTCAAATTCTGATAGATTATTCGCACCAATGGGTTGCAAGGCACTTGAACACAATAAAAACTGCTTATGGCTCAGCTCCATTTTTTGATTATTTTTTTGATGTTCTACAGTCCATTCTCAAGTCCCGTCCTGAACGTCTGTTTGACCTCAATCTTAGTCTTGTTCGGGAAATTTTAGATTTTTTGGAGTTGGACACAGAGCTTAATTTTACCAGCTCGTTTGTGAAATTGTCAAATGATCAGTCATCTGATTTTCAGGATTTTCGCAGCATGATTGAGAAGAATTACACGTCAAAAGTCCAGTTTCCGCCTTATCCTCAGGTGTTTGAAGATAAATTTGGTTTTCAGCCCAATTTGAGTATAATTGACCTGATTTTCAATCTCGGCATGGAAGCTAAGGTTTATTTGCAGCAGCTTAAAATTTAAATGACCTCATTTTTTTTCTTTGTTTAAAATAAGCCCGTATTAGCGGTAAATACCAGAAATCAGGCTTTGGCAGGTGTGTTTTTAAGCTGTGCCAGGGCTTTTGATGTGGCGAAAGGAGAAAATCGTACAATGCCAGTTTGTAGCCAAGTTCTGCCTGTAAATTTTTGACAAGAGATGATGCTATGTGCTTTGTATGAAAAATCTCCAGAAGCTTTAACGATAGAGTAAGGCTGTCGTCCAGTATCAGGCTGTGAATGGCAAATCGCAAAAATGCAGTGTCGTGTTTGTTAATCATTTTGTAAAGGTCGGGACGGGAAAATCCGTATTTATCGAGTCTGTTTTGATAAAAATATTGCTCTATGCCCTTTAATGTGCTGTATGCCAGCTCGTAATCGTGATTTTTGAGATAATCGTCATAAGCATCGATGAGATTCTGGTAAATTATTGGGTATCTGTAATATCTGATAAATTTCTGGATTGTGTCTGTGTTGATTAAACATTGGTGCGCATTGGCTAAATACAGCTCCATTGTGTCTTTTGCTGCTAAAAATTGACGTTTTTGTAATAGGCTATCGATTTTTTCAAACGTTTTAAAGAATTTTAAATGTTGTCGTTGGCAATTGGAAGCGAACAAAATCTTTAGTTTGTATTGATATTTGTTCCAAATTCGTTGATTATTAGTTAAATGATAACGCAAGATAAATTTTTCGATTTTGTTTAAACCGGTTTTATGTTGCAGTGTATCCAGCATAAAATCAGCCCATTCGAACAGAATTTGTCTTTTGAGTGAGTCAAGTTTTTTGTCGTCTAATATGTTGAATTCAGCTGTTTGCAAAGAATTTAGCACACAAAGTGCGCTGTCATACTGTTTTTTTTCTGCGTAGTGGTTTATAATGGTTAATTCCAGCCTTGTCAGGTCATTACTTTGTTTCAGTGCAAGCCCTGCTACAACGCTATCTGTGGAAAAATTATCGTCCATAAAAAGGTTTTCTGCCAATTTTAGCTGCTGTTTTGCCCGGGTAAGAGAATCGTTTTGTAACAGGTAATTGGCATACAAAATATGTCCATGATATTGCGAATGCTTTAGTTTGTCTAAATGAGAATTTTTTGTCAAAAGCTTATCAATTTTTGACATGAAACGTAAGTATTTTAAACCAGAAGCATAATTCCCCTGTTCGATTGAAGAGTTGATCCGGTTTAAAACTAAATTAAAAAGTTCGTTTAATCGTTTAATATCCTCATTATCAAGGTATTGTTCGTAATTTTTGAAAAAGTAAGTTAAGTCGACAAACTGGCTGAAAAGCGAATCTAAGTCAAGAAACTGGCTTAGTTGTAACAGTTTTGTCGTCCGAAAGTCAAAGTAATGTTTTATTAGCTGTTTAAATTTTTCGTCAAAGCCTTGCAAATCAAGCGTATAAAGCGAACGCAAAGTATCTGCCATGCAAAAATAGCGGTACGACTGCTCTAAAACCTGAGTTTTTTCGCCTAAATCAATAAACTTTTTAGACAGAAGCCTGGATAAATCAATCACACTGTCATAATATTTTGCACAAATTTTCTGCGATGCCAGCTTTAAATGCTCATAACTTTTAAAAAAATCTTTGCCCGAAAAATACAGTTTTGCCAGCTCGTAATTGGCATAAGTGTTTGATGAATTAAACATTAGCGAATTATAAAGTAGCTCTAATCCGGCATTAGGGCAATCTTTGTTTATAAATTCCACTCCCAGTGCAGCCAGCTGGTCAGAAAGCCACATGTAAACCTGATTCGAACCTTTACACCCAATAGAACTTGAAATAATGCGGGTAAACATTGTATGCAATTGGCTTAGAGCCTGTTGATTATAACAATCTGGAAATACACCCATCAGACTGTCGATAAACTTCAATTGTTCGATAAGTTCTGAGAGCTGCTTTGAGCGCTGTAATTGTACGTACTGGATTTCATAACCTATCAATTTTTTGCTAAACGTTGTATCCCATTGATTATTAATCGGATAAAGCAATTTTTTTCGTACATAAAATTCATTGACATTAGTCTTGATATGAAGCAAAATTTTAACATTCCAGATTTGCTGGCTTAAAGCTGGGTCTGAAAAACTATCGATTTTTATGGCAAAATAACTACTATTACGCAAATACTTAATTTCAGGACTTAAAAAAACTACAACTTTTTGACCATTAGAATCCAAAATATTGGCTTCAATCGCCTGGGAATAAGCTAAAGGACTTAAAAATATGCTGAAAAAAGTTAGTATTAACGACCAAGACTTCATATTTGACCAATAAAATCATTATAAATTTGCAAAAATTATTATAAACTCCTATGATTTAGCCAATAAAATAAATTCTAAATAAGCATAAATTAATCTAATAACCTCAATTTTTCGAAATTTCTGTAAAATTGGTCGAAATGGCTTTATCATTGCGTACATCAATTTGCCCCAAAAGCTCAAACATATACGAAATTTTACATAAAGACGCTCAAAACCAAATTTTTCAACGACAAACTGCTGTACATTCGAGCGTCCCACCAGGCTACGCAAACCCAATACTACTACCCTGCCCTGCTCTTTTACATACCGCTGATTGACAAAAAAATAAAACGCATAACTCGCATAACGGCGATTAGCTTCAGGTAAAATGCTTATAACCCGTAGATTTACAAACTTTTGCCCCACAAAAATCTGGCTATAACCGGCTAATTCGCCACTTTCACGCTCGAAAATCCCTAAAAACTCATACCCTTCAGGCAACCGGTCTATTTCTCTAACAAACTCTACTTGCGACATGCGCCGCCGCTTGCCTAAACCTGCCAATTTCCTCTGCACTTCAAACCCTTGATTTTTCACGATTTCCTGTGAGATTGGACGGATTTCAAAATTTCTCTGCCCGCGGCGGACTTTGCTCCTTGTATTCTGCGATAAATCTTTT
>WFZV01000258.1 GCA_015489395.1 Bacteroidales bacterium | reverse complement strand
TCATAGTTCTTAAACCTTTAATCTAACGATAAAAAAGCGGCGGCTGGCCAATGGCCAGCCGCCGCCCATTTCTCACTAATAGCCATAAACCCAAACGCACTCAAGTTCAGAACTTAGTACGTTTATTTTTCGGCTTTTTCTTCGTCGTATGATACAGTATCGCTTATTCTCATCTTGTAGAATGTTCTCCAAACAAAATACAGGGCAATAACGAAGAAAATTGCTCCTAAATATGGCGCTACAGCCTGGAACTTCTGTGCGATTGCAATTTCCATTGCCAACAAGCCAAACAAAGTGGTAAACTTGATAATCGGGTTCAATGATACCGAAGAAGTGTCTTTAAACGGGTCGCCCACAGTGTCACCAATTACTGTAGCTGCGTGCAGGTCTGTACCTTTTTCCTGCAAATCAACTTCAACTACTTTTTTAGCATTATCCCAGGCTCCACCAGCGTTTGCCATAAATACTGCCTGGAACAAGCCAAAGAATGCGATTGAAATCAAATAACTTACAAAGAACGAAACTGCTTCGTTAGTAAATGCCGGCGACGACAGAAACGCAAATCCCAATGCAAATGAAAACAGTGCCAAGAAAATGTTAATCATACCTTTTTGAGCGTAAACCGTACAAATATGTACAACTCGTTTCGATTTTTCAGGCGAAGCCTTCTTTGGTGCATTAGGATCAAGATTTATATGACGCTTGATAAATTCAACTGCTTTATAAGCACCAGCCACAACTGCTTGAGTCGAAGCTCCTGTAAACCAGTAAACTACAGCCCCACCAAGCAAAAAGCCTAAAATTGTATATGGGTTCAAAATACTTAAAATCGACTCTGGCGCAATACCAAGTGTGTTCTTAATTACAAGTATCAACGAGAAAATCATCGTCGTTGCACCAACTACCGCAGTACCAATCAAAACAGGCTTTGCTGTAGCTTTAAACGTATTCCCTGCTCCGTCATTTGCTTCAAGCAAATGCTTTGCAATTTCAAAATTAGGTTCAAAACCAAATTCTTTCTTTACTCTTTCACGTGCTTCAGGGTCTTCTTCAATGAGCGATAATTCATAAACCGACTGGGCATTATCTGTTACCGGTCCGTAACTATCTACTGCAATAGTTACTGGTCCCATTCCCAACATTCCAAATGCCACAAGACCAAAAGCAAATATAGTTTCGTAACTCATATACTGATCAAGACCATAACGGCTTGCAATATAAGCGATTAACATCAAGAAAAAGAATACAATACCCTGCCAGAATGCACTGAAATTACCAGCTACAAAACCTGATAAAATATTCAAAGAAGCACCGCCTTCACGAGAAGCCTGTACAACTTCCTGTACATGCTTACTCTTTGGTGAAGTAAATATCTTGGTAAATTCAGGTATCAATGCAGCTCCCAGTGTACCTGCACTAATTATTGTGGACAGGACAACCCATAGATTTCCATAATCCTTTAACATCAAGTAACTTACAAAGAATGTAGAAATAATCGATAAAATAGATGTTGTCCAAACCAGATTAGTCAAAGGCTTTTCAAAATCGTAATCTTCAAGCTTGTCTTTATACAACAGATTGGTCAACCATTTATTAAACCAAAATGCCAGAACCGATGTGATAATCATCATTATACGAATCACAAATACCCAAACCAACAACAAAGCTTGCATCTGAACATTCTTAACAGCCAGGACAATAAATGTAATCAAAGCAACGCCTGTTACACCATAAGTTTCAAATCCATCGGCCGTAGGTCCTACTGAATCGCCTGCATTATCACCTGTACAGTCAGCAATAACACCAGGATTTCGCGGATCATCTTCACCAATTTTAAACACAACCTTCATCAAATCTGAAGCGATATCTGCGATTTTTGTAAAAATACCACCAGCTATACGCAATGCACTTGCGCCCAACGACTCACCAATAGCAAAACCAATAAAAGTAGCTCCTGCATATTTGCCTGGCACAAAAAGCAGGATTATTAACATAAGAGTCAACTCAATACTAACCAACATCAAACCAATACTCATGCCTGCGTTCAAAGGAATATTAGTCAACTTAATCGGCTTACCTTCCAGCGATGCAAACGACATACGGGCATTTGCCAGAGTATTCATACGAATTCCAAACCATGCAACACTATATGACCCCAAAATACCAACAATTGTCCAACCTATTATCATCAAAACTTCCCAAACTCCCATGCCTTTCAAATAACCAAAATAAAATCCTGCAACTGCAGCTATAAACAAAAACAACAAGAACAAAAACTTACCTTGCTGAATCAAATAAGTCTTACACGTAGCATAAATAACGCGTCCTACCTCAAGCATTGAACGATAAGCAGGCAGCTTCTTAACCTTCAGAAATTGATACAAACCAAAGGCCATCCCCAAAAATGTGATTAAAAAACCCCACAACAATAAATTATGACCGCTTCCTAATTTCGGGATGACCAAATCCGCTTCACTGGCCATCGCCATAGCTGGCGCAAAAAGCAGCAACAACCCTAACAGTAATAGTTTTTTCCCTTTCATCGTACTTGTTTATTGTTTTTTATGAAATTTAGCTGGACAAAAATAATTAATTCTGCACAAAAAACTTTCATATTTTTAAGTATATCAAGAAATTTTGTAAAAAATCTGCTCTTTGTTTAAACAAATTTTAATAATTTTACCTTGCCGTAGAAGTTGCAATATCCCCTGACAATTACGCTAATCTTTTTACTTTGGTCGAATCTGTTATAACAAGTTTCTCTAAATCAATTCCTTGCAACAGCACTAATCCAGGAGTTTTCCCTGCTGAAATGCTACCAAAACGGTCAGCTAAACCAAGTGCCTCTGCTCCCCCCAGAGTCGCCCAACGCAATAATGTTTCGAATTTTATATCATACGCTTGCTGGAGCAATTTCATTTCGTACAAAATACTCAAATCTGTATTGCTGGCATAACTATCAGTTCCAAGCGCTACATTACAGTTATGTTTGATGAAAATATTAACGTCCGGCAATGTGTCCTCAATATACAAATTCGATGCAGGGCAGAAAACCCAGTAAAGCCGCTTGTGCGAATTGCATGCAAATAGTAAATCTTTTTCACGGGTAAATGTGTTGTGGATTAAAAGCAAATTATGTTGGTCGCTGAAAAACTGCAACAGCCATTCTAAGGAGCTTGTACCTGACGGGACCCATGGAATATGGTGGTTACTTGTTAAAAATTCGTATAATTTTCCGCGTCCGTATTTAAACATTTCGTATTCGTCTGGTGTTTCCTGGTTGTGGATTGATACCACGCTCTTTGTCTTTCGTGCAAAATCTGCGATGTATTGCATCAACTCCGGTGGAACGCTATACGGGGCGTGTGGCACTATTGATCCCTGATTGTTTAAAGCCTGCAGATATGCCAGACCATGGTAAAAATCTGCTTTCGCTGAATTTATCTCACTTATTGCACTGTACAACTCGACAAACGAATGGTAATAAATTTTTGACTCTGCTTTGATGTCTTTTGTGATTAAAGTATTGGTATGGTCGCCGACTGCTACGATGCCCTGTTCGTACATGTATTTATCGGCTTCGACTAAACTCTGGTAATCGACAGGAACAGTTGATTTTATTTTTGCTATGTTTTTGATAAATCCTACCAAACTTTGCTTAGGTTCAATCAGTCCTTTTACGTAAGAATACTCCAGATGCGAATGTGCATTTACAAAACCTGGTACGATTATACCCTGGTAATATTCTGTATCAGAAGATTTTATCGATTTGGATTCCTGGTAAACGTCAAGGACTTTACCGTATTCGTCCACTACAACCACGCCATTTTTCATTGGTGGGCGGTCAACTAAAAATACTTTGTCTGCTGATATTTTTCGCATTTTCCCTGTATTTTAATTTTTTAGTTAAAAAAGTTGCCAAATTTACTAAACTTTTATGTTCATGTTCAAAATTTTTTCGTTTTTGACCATTATTAATACATTTGTAAAAAACCTTTTACGATTTGTAAAATGTTTAAGTTCAAAAAATTACCAAAGTTTAAATTTAAGCTTAAATTGCTAAATGCTTATGCTGTATCGACATTAAGTATAATTTTCGTGCTTTTACTTACAGGTATGATTTTTTTATTGGTTTTTAATGGTAAAAAGATTGTTAAAAATGCTCGCGAAAGCATACAACTTATCGTGATAATCAAGCCAAATGTCAAATCCACGGATATCCTGCTTTTTCAAAAAGAACTTGAACGAAAACCATTTGTCAAAAGCACTGATTACATTTCAAAGCAAGAAGGCCTGGAAGAAATGAAAGAATATTTAGGAAGCGACATTGTGGATATTTTAGATTTTAACCCTCTCCCTCCTATTTTAAAAGTCAACATTAAATCCAACTACACCAAATACAACAAACTCCAGCAAGTCATTCAATGGCTTTCGACCCAACCCGAAGTTGACGATGTTTTTTTCAACAAATCGCTTGTTTACCAGCTTAATAAAAACATCCGGTTTATTAGCACTGTTTTAAGCGTTGTAGCTATTTTGCTAACTATCATTGCTTTAAACCTTATCAACAACACTATCAGACTTACAATTCACTCAAAACGCCAGGAAATCAAGACAATGCAATTAGTCGGTGCCTCTGATTGGTTTATTCTCAAACCATTTTTATTAAACTCTGCTTTACAAGGGCTTTTCGCTGGATTGGTCGCCGATGCTGTAATAGTTTTATCCCTGGTTTTTATCCAGTATAGCACAAAAATCCAATTCCAGATTTACGGATTAGACTTAACTTTAATTTCTGTTATCCTGACAGGCATTTTAATCACTGGACTTGCAACTTATTTTGCTGTTAAAAACTTTTTATGGGCAGAAGATAAGGATATTTTCGTCTAAATTTTTTATTTTATGGTCAAATCCTAAAAACCTGGACAAATGAGCGTTTTAATGGAACTTACAATCTTCCCAACAGACAAAGGCGAAAGCGTTAGCCAATACGTCAGCCAGGTTATCGATATGATTAAAAATAGCGGAGTGCCTTACAGACTTAACCCAATGGGTACTGTGATCGAAACAGAAAAAATGGAACAGGCTTTACAAATCATCCAGAAAGCTTACGATATTTTAGAACCACAGGCTAATCGCATTTATGCTACAATAAAATTTGACATTCGTAAAAACCGCTCAAACAGGATTGAAGGAAAAATCAAATCAATCGAACAAAAAATCGGCAAGGTCAACACCTGAGCATAATTATGGCTAAACAAAAAGTTAAATACGTCTGTCAAAACTGCGGCGCTACATTTCCTAAATGGCTTGGTCGCTGCCCGGAATGCGGCGCATGGAATAGCATTATCGAAGTACCGGAAATTCCCGAAAGCAAAAAAATAAAAACTGCACCGCTCAACTTAGAAACCAGCGCAAAGAGCTTAAATGAAATAAGCTCTTTGCGCAAAAATCGCATTAAAACCGGAATCAACGAATTGGACCGGGTACTTGGTGGCGGTATTGTGCCTGGTTCCGTTGTACTCTTAGGTGGCGAACCAGGTATTGGCAAATCTACTCTTGCACTGCAAATGGCTTTTTCTGTGAATCACCCTGTGCTTTACGCATCTGGCGAAGAAAGCCTCGAACAAATTAAACTGCGTGCCGAACGCTTGAAAATCGCAAACGACGAGGTCAAATTTCTGTCCGAAACGCTCCTGGAAAATATCTTGCACATTGTCGAGAACGAAAAACCGCAAATAGTCATAATTGACTCTATACAAACCACACAAACGCAAACCCTCGAATCTCTGGCCGGGTCTGTTTCACAAATACGGGAAACCGCTGCACAAATACAACAATTCGCCAAGCAGAAAAACATCAGTTTTCTGCTTATTGGACATATCACAAAACAAGGTCAAATCGCAGGACCTAAAATCTTAGAGCATATCGTGGACACTGTTCTACAGTTCGAAGGCGACCGTAATTACATGTACCGCATACTTCGCTCGGTTAAAAACCGCTTTGGCTCAACGTCTGAAATCGGCATTTTCGAAATGCAAAATACCGGACTTGTCGAAATAACCAATCCTTCGCAGCTGCTAATGTCACAGTCCAAAGAACCTTTTAGTGGCGTCAGCATCGCGGCCAGTATCGAAGGACTTAGGGCTTTTATGATTGAAGTACAGGCTTTGGTCAGCACTGCGGTATATGGTACTCCGCAACGCTCTGCCATTGGTTTTGACAATCGCAGGTTGAGCATGCTTTTGGCTGTTTTGGAAAAACGTTTAGGTATGAGATTAGGCAATAAAGACGTGTTTCTCAACATTGCCGGTGGCATAAAAGTCGATGATCCGGGAATTGATCTTGCTGTAGTAAGCAGCATAATTTCGTCCAGCGCTGATATAGCTTTACCTAAAAATGTATGTTTTGCTGCTGAAGTAGGTCTAACCGGCGAAATTCGTCCCGTCCACCGCATCGAACAACGTATCAAAGAAGCAGAGAAGTTAGGTTTTAAGCAAATTTTCGTCTCTAAATACGCTAAATTTAACTACTCGCCGCAAAAAATCGAAGTTGTTTCAATTGGCAAAATTTCAGAGCTTTACGCACATCTAAAAAAATTCAAATTTTAGCAAATCACATGAAAATCAGCATAATTACTGCAACTCGCAACAGTTGTCCCACTCTCCAACGAGCAATTTTATCTTACATTTCGCAGGATTATCCAGACAAACAGTATATTGTCATTGATGGTCTGTCCCAGGACTGCACACTTGACGTAATAAAAAAATATCGTGATTATATTGACGTTTTTGTAACAAAAACACCGCAGGGTATTTACAATGCAATAAATTTTGGCATAAAAATAGCCTCCGGAGAAGTCATTGGCTTATTGCACTCTGACGATTTTTTCGCGTACAACGGGGTACTGAGCGATGTAATGGAGCTTTTCGAGCAAGGAGCCGACATTGTATATGGAGATGTTGTTTATGTACGGGAAGACGGAAAAATCTGGCGTTACTGGAAAGCCGGGAATTTTTCGCTGTCAAAATTAAAATTTGGCTGGATGCCGCCGCATACTACTTTTTTTGTAAAACGTCACCTGTTCGAAAAATACGGACTTTACCGTGAAGACATGCGAATAGCTGCTGATTTTGAGATGGTTTTACGTCTGATGAGTAAAAACGTAAAAATTTATTATTTACCCAAAATACTGACCATTATGTCAGCCGGCGGCGAAAGCAATAAAAATTTATCAAACATCTTTCGTAAAATGAAAGAAGATAGATTGGCTGCCAAGTTAAACGGTTATCCGGGCTGGTTTACAGTTATGTTTAAAAATCTGCGAAAAATAGACCAACTCGCCCAAATGCTTCTCTCCCGCAAAAAGATTTAAACACTTTTTTGACTTGAGTTTTAAATTATTTGAAAGAAATAAAACCAAAAAAATTAAATAACCGGTCAGTCCTTAATTTATCAATCAACCAGCCGTAAATTATACTTTTTTGCAAACTGCTTTTGATATTCCTCAAAAGCTTTATTCGCCTTAGACAAACGGTTACGGGCTTGCAACATAGTTTCGGACACAATTTTAGCGTCGCTATTTGTGTATTCTTTTTTAGACAAAAGATTTAAAACTGTATGAAATTCATTTTCAGTAACATTTTTATACAACTTCAACAACTCCAGAGTCTTATCGCGATACTCCGTGCTACCATCAAACCCTTTCATATTGCTAACAGTGTCAATGGCTTGATCAATTGTTTTCTCTAAATCCTGGTAAGCCTGATTCATTTGCTTTTTATTGTACAAAGAAAATGATTTAATCAAATCATCCATTTTCTCAATTACCTTTCTCTGCTGGCGAATCAACATGTTATTATATTTACTTGCCTGCTTGGGTGATGGCGAACACGATCCCAAAAACAAAATAACGATTAAGAGAAAAAAATACTTACGCATAATTTTAGTATTTTTGCTTTGTCCGTTGTGCAAATTTAAACTATTCATAAATTAAAAGCATTATACTTACTCAAAAACTTTCCAAAATTCATCAAAAATGCCAGTATCCAGCAACTTTATAGATTATGTAAAAATCTTTTTCAAATCCGGGAAAGGTGGAGACGGAGCTGTTCACTTCCGACGCGAAAAATACATTCCCAAAGGCGGTCCTGACGGCGGCGACGGTGGCAGAGGCGGACATATAATATTACGAGGAAATAAGCAACTCTGGACTCTTTTACACTTAAAATACCGCAAACATATAAAAGCTGAAAACGGACAACCTGGCGGAGCAAAAAATATGACAGGAGCCAGTGGCAAAGACGTTATCATCGAAGTACCTTTAGGCACTGTGGCTAAAGATGCTCAAACCGGACAAGTGCTTTTAGAAATAACAAAACACGGCGAAGAAAAAATACTGCTGCCTGGCGGAGAAGGCGGCAAAGGAAATACCAGGTTTAAAAGCGCAACAAACCAGACGCCGCGAATTGCAACGCCCGGCAAACCTGGCAAAGAAGCATGGATTATCCTGGAACTTAAAATCCTGGCAGATGTCGGGCTGGTAGGCTTTCCAAATGCCGGCAAATCTACTCTGCTCTCCGTTTTAACTGCAGCTAAACCTAAAATCGCCGATTATCCATTTACGACCCTTACTCCTAAAGTCGGCATCGTTCAATACAAAGACTTCAAGTCCTTTGTCATGGCTGATATCCCGGGAATTATCGAAGGCGCAGCCGAAGGTAAAGGCTTAGGAATAAGATTTTTGCGACATATCGAAAGAAATGCTGTCCTACTATTCCTTATTCCGGCCGACTCTAAAGATTACGAGCAAGAATACAGGATTTTGCTTAAAGAATTGGAAAAATACAATCCTGAACTGCTTGAAAAAAGGCGGGTTGTAGCTATTTCAAAATCCGATTTATTAGATGACGAACTAAAAAACGAAATATCCAGCACTGTTAAATTCGATGTTCCATGGCTTTTTATCTCATCCGTTACCGGCGAAGGCCTTGAAAAACTTAAAGATATACTGTGGGAACAAATTACTTTAGCCAAAGAAAACGAAAAAATTACCCCTGAAGGCAACGAAAAAAATTAATTATTCGTAATAACCTATAAACACTTTGAATTAGTCGAAAATTATATTAAATCAATTGACAAACTGATTAGCTTCAAGTAAATTACCACAGCCAATTAACT
>WFZV01000257.1 GCA_015489395.1 Bacteroidales bacterium | reverse complement strand
TGGATAAAATTAGTCTTTTCACTTTAAGTACCCAGTTTTGCACTCAAAATTATGTTCTTATAAATACGATAATTTTTCTAATTTGTTTGTAGAAGAGATTTAATTTTAGACAAATTTAATATTAAAGCTACTAAATTCTAAACCCAAATACAGTTATGTCATCTATTTGATTTTTAGTAGTTTTCATCCAGTCAGACAGAATTTGCTCAAGGAAGTTTTTTTGTTCGTCCATAGGTAAGTCCGCAATTTTTTCTAAAACACCAACAAAATTTTTGACACCAAATTTCCTATCAAAAGCTCCACCAAACTGGTCAGAAAATCCATCAGAAAAAGCATAAAAAGTTTGCCCTTTTTCAACAGGGATGGTATAATTAGTAAAGTTTTTATCCAGAGGATAGTAGCCAATCGGTAACTTGTCAGCTTTATAGCGGATAAGCTTTTTGTCTTTATACTGGTAAAGGGAGATGTTTGCCCCTGAATAATGAATAGTCTTAGTTTGCGGATCGTAAATAATCAAAGCAACATCAAATCCATCACGCGTGGTAGACTGTTCCTGATTTAGTGTTTTTATAATTAAGTAACGAGCGAAATCAAGTTTTTCTGCTGGTGAAAAAGCATTTTTATTATGCAAAGCATTGTCTAAAATGGACAAAGCTAACATAGACATCAAAGCACCTGGAACTCCATGACCTGTAGCATCTCCTACAGCTATTGCTAATCGATTGTCTAATTCTTCTATGTAAACAAAATCTCCACCGACTTCTTCTTTGGGTTTATAAATTAGTAAATACTCTCTTACATATTTTTTTAGGATATCTAAGCGAGGAAAAATCACAGCTTTTTGAATTGTTCTCGCATAATTATGACTTGATTTAATGTTTTTTAAAGCATCTTCTAAAAGTTGCTTTTTTGTATTTAAATCATCATTAAGAGCCTGTAATTCGCTATTTGCCTGCTTAAGTTCCTCTTCTGCAGCAATTAATTCATTAACAGTATTGTTAAGTTGTTGATTTTTTTCATTCAACAACCGGTTACGATCGAAAATTTGTTTTTTTACATAAAAAACCACAGACGAAATCAATATAAAACTACCAAATGTGGCTATCATACGCATTTGAGGACGGTCTAAGTTCTTTGTCAATCCAGGTAAATTTACCAGAGCATTGAATTTGTCAAAAGTTGCAAGTAAAAGTAAATCAATTAATAAAGTAAAAACAATTGCTTTCCATTCTTCGAATTTTAAAACTAAAAATGGCAAGACAGCACTTCCAAGTATCCAGACTTTGGGAGCAAAACCAAAAGTTCCATCATCGATTAGCAGTAAACCTCCTAAAACATAAATAGTTAATGGAAAAGTCAGAACTGCTAAGACCCTTCCAGGTAAATTCCATCCAAATCGTATAAAAAGCCATGCTAATAGCCCGGGTAAAATCGAACTTGCCCTGACTAATGCTGCTGTTGGGTCTTTGAGGTTGATTAAAATAAATGGAATTGTGAAAAGTACGAATAAAATCGAAATGAAATTTGCTATTCTGATATGTATTTTTAATTCTTCGTCAAACTCAGGTTTTATGCCATTTTCAATTAGAAAATTGATTATTTTTTTCATCAGGCAAAGATTGTAATTAGATTGCCGAATTTATAAATATTTGTAATAGTTTGAAAGTGAACTTTTAGGAAAATTAAATTCTGTTAATTAAATCAAATATTTAATCACAACCAAAATTTTGTATTTTTACGAGCTAAAAATTTTGAACAATTGGCAGAATTCATCGAAATAAGAGGCGTTAGACAGAATAATCTTAAAAATTTCAATCTCCGACTGCCCCGCGATAAGTTTATTGTAATTACAGGTTTGTCCGGGTCAGGAAAATCGTCTTTGGCTTTTGATACATTGTTTGCTGAAGGGCAGCGAAGGTATATCGAAAGTCTTTCGGCCTATGCCCGCCAGTTTTTAGGAAAAATCAAAAAGCCTGATGTTGACCAGATTTTAGGACTTCCGCCTGCGATTGCTATCGAACAAAAAGTTAATACTGCAAATCCGCGTTCTACTGTCGGAACTTCAACTGAGATTTACGATTATCTGAGAATGCTTTTTGCTCGTATTGGTAAAACTTATTCGCCTATTTCCGGTAAGCTGGTTAAGCAGCATACTGTTCAGGATGTAGTCGATTTTGCGAAAAAATTTCCGCAGCAGACAAAGGCTTATCTGTTGGCACCTGTGGACTTAGAATATGAAAGTTTGCAACAGAAATTGGAGCTATTTCAGCACGAAGGATTTACGCGATTTTTGTTATTTTTTGGTGATAATGATTTTCAAGTTTTTCGGTTAAATCAGCTTCAGGACAGACCAGAACTGGCAAAGGGTTTTACAAAGTTTTTCATTTTGATTGATAGGTTTAAAGTTGATCAAGGCGAAGATTTTGAAAATCGTGTTGCTGATTCTGCTCAAACAGCCTTTTTCGAAGGGCATGGCCGTTGCGTTGTCATGGCTTTTGTTGGCGATCAGATTGTTATTGAGGAATTTAGCAATAGTTTTGAAGCAGATGGTATAAAATTTCAATCGCCAACGCCTGAGTTGTTTAATTTTAATAGCCCTTTGGGTGCATGTCCGGTTTGTAATGGTTTTGGTAAAACAATAGGTATTGATGAGGATTTGGTAATTCCTGACAAAAACCGTTCAGTTTATCAGGATGCCGTGGCACCATGGCGAGGTCCTAAATTGCAGTATTATAAAAATTTATTGGTTAAAAACGCTCATAAGTTCAATTTTCCTGTTCATACGCCTTATAAAGATTTATCGCCCGAACAAAAGCAACTGTTGTGGAAAGGAAATCAATATTTTGTCGGCATTGAGCAGTTTTTTAAAATGCTCGAAAGGGAGCAGCATAAAGTACAAAATCGCGTCATGCTTGCGCGATACCGTTCAAAAACTGTTTGCCCTGCCTGTCATGGTACGCGTTTGCGAAAAGAAGCTACTTACGTCAAAATCGCAGGTAAAAGTATTGCCGATCTGGTATTGATGCAAATTACAGATTTGCGTAAATGGTTCGAGCAGTTGCAACTCTCTGATTATGAAATGAAAATCGCAAAAAATTTGCTTGAGGAAATAAAGTCGCGTTTAGCTTATTTAGACCAGATCGGATTGGGATATTTAACCCTTAATCGTGCATCAAACACTCTTTCCGGTGGCGAAAGCCAGCGTATTAACCTGGCTACTGCATTGGGTAGCAGTTTGCAAGGTTCGCTTTATATTCTGGACGAGCCAACTGTCGGCTTGCATCCGCGCGATACCCAGAAACTTACCAGGATTTTGCGGCAGCTGCAGCAAAAAGGTAATACCGTCTTAGTGGTCGAACATGACCAGCAAGTGATCGAAGAAGCAGATTTCATCGTTGACCTTGGCCCGGGTGCTGGAATCTTTGGCGGAGAAGTCGTGTTTGCCGGAACACCCGACGAATTTAAAAAGTCCAACACGCTTACAGCGCAGTATTTAACTGGCAAAAAGCAAATACCTGTTCCGAAAATCCGAAGGCAACCGTCTAAGCACAAAGGATTTATCGAAATTATCGGAGCGTACCAGAACAACCTTAAGAATATTGACGTAAAATTTCCCCTTGGCGTAATGACCGTTGTTACAGGCGTGAGTGGTTCGGGTAAGTCTTCGCTGGTAATTGATGTTTTGTATTCGGCAGTTGCCCATCATTTGGGTGATTATTCCCGTCCATTGGGAAAATTTAGTGAAATACGTGGCGATTTAGATAAAATACAAAATATCGAATTGGTAGAACAAAAGCCGATAGGCCGCAGTAGTCGCTCAAATCCTGTTACGTACATAAAGGCTTACGATTGGATACGAAAACTTTTTGCCCAGCAACCGTTATCGAAAATATACGGATTTAGTGCTTCATACTTTTCGTTTAATGTCGAGGGCGGACGTTGTGAAGTATGCCAGGGCGAAGGCGTTATCCGCGTGGAAATGCAGTTTATGCCCGACGTGGAGCTTGTTTGTGAAGCTTGCGGCGGAAAGCGTTTTAAAGAAGAGGTGCTTGAGGTCACGTACAAAGACAAAAACATTTACGATGTGCTGGAAATGACTGTTGATGAGGCGATTAGCTTTTTTGAGCCGCAGGAAAAATCCCAATTCGCTACATTGGAACGTAATATTGTCGAGCGGCTGAAAGTTTTGCAGAACATCGGCCTTGGCTATTTAAAATTAGGCCAATCGCTTTCAACCCTCTCCGGCGGCGAAAGCCAGCGTCTCAAACTGGCTTCGTTCCTGCTGGGAGAGTCAACTGGCAAACATACATTGTTCATTTTTGATGAACCGACAACCGGTTTGCATTTCGACGATGTACGGCTTTTACTCAAAGCCTTTAACCAGTTAGTTGACCGTGGAAATACGATAATTATTATCGAACACAATTTAGACGTGATAAAAAGTGCGGACTGGGTAATTGACCTTGGACCGGAAGGCGGACGGGAAGGTGGCCGTATTGTAGCGCAGGGGCGGCCGCAAGACATTGCGGCCGCCCCCGACTCGTGGACTGGAAAATTCCTGCGTAAAGTGCTATAGTAAAAAGCTTTTTAACCGGCAAATGCCTAAACGTTAGTTTTAAACATAAAACCAGTTTTAACAATAAGTTTTAAACAAAAATCAGACAGTCAGTCTAAAATCACCCAAAATTACACTGTATCAGCATAATCGCTTCCATCAGCTGGTTTCAGGGTTCCATTCATTATCCTTATCAAGTCGATAAGTGTCCAGACCCAGCTAATTAACACGCCAATCCCCGTAATTGTGAGAACAAGCATTATTATTCCAGCTGTGTTGTAGCCTAAATAGAAACGATGCAAGCCAATTGGTATGAGCAGACCTATTGCAGCTAAAATCGTAGCTGTGGATTGCTTTTTTGTCGGTTTGGGTTGGGCTAAATGATTGTCAACTTTAGCGGTAACTGTAGCAACATGCTGCTGCGAATTATGCACCAATTCAATGGCATAACCGTTGCTTAAGCTTAAAAATAGCACTGTCGAAAGTAAAATGAGTAGCTTTTTCATAGTTATAGAGTTTTAAGTTTTGGGTTTGACTTTTGATTAATTATAACCAGCCCTTGCGAAATAATTTTTTTGTATTTAGGCCGTCCGCTGTAATCGAGAACAGAAAGCCCAGTAACTTTTGCGATAAGGTTATCTGTCACGAAAATATTGCAATAACTTGCTCCAGAGATTTGAGCGTCTAAGTTTGCAATAGGTGTATGGGGTGCGCTGAACATACCCAGTCCGCTGACATTGATTTTTGCGTAAGCTATTGGAAATTTGCTGTTTATCACAACTATCCCTGCACCTCGATTATCGACGTGAAGATTTTGGATTTTTACCAAATTATCGACCGCAATATAGCCAGCTCCGTCGTTGATTATGGTTAAATGTTTAAGGTCGAAGCTGCCGGTGATAAAAACTTGCCCTGCTGATTTGAGCAAAACTGTATTGAGCTGCGGCAGCTGGATAGTGATTTCTGGTAAAATATCGAAGTAATTGACAGCTCCTACAGCAGAGCGAATGATAAGCGTATTGTTTTGGTTGACAATTTGAATGTCAGAGATATTTGTTGAAGTGTCGAGGCTTTCGATGGAATCGAAGAGCAGAACGTAAAGTTTAGAACTTGTGGAGTCTTTGATTTTAACGGAAAAGTTATCAGAAAATACGATTTTGACTTTAGCCGGTATTGAAATTTTTATGTTTTGTGGCAGATTCTGAGCGTACGTAATAGTTAGTAAGGTTAAAGAAGTCAAAAGAAGTAAAATTCGTTTCATGGCTGGGCGTTTTTTTAAAAGATACAAAAAATAGGTTTTAGCAGAAATGATGTGAACCTGAAAATGAGAGAATATGTGTTTTATTCTGCTGTTTTTGTAGAAAAATTTTGAGAATCGTTCCTGCGTCCATAAGCAAATTTAGCATAAACTAAATAGGTGGTACCCAGGATATTAATTAAGTAATTGACCCATAGCGACCATTGAAAATGGTGATGGGTAATGTTGTCATAAACCAGGTAAATAAAAACGAAATCCACGCCCAGCCACCACATAAGCAGAAAAGACCAGCTAAAGCTTGATACGTCGTGAGTTCGCCATGTTTTCCAGACTTGCGGAATAACACCGATACTAAGGATAATGTTTCCCAACCAGCCTAAAAAGTCAAATATATTCATGTCGTCAGTTTAAAGATTTGGTAATTAGACGATTACTGAACGAGGAAATTGTTAAAGAAGTTAGAGTTGTTTAATTTTTTCTTCGAGAGCGTCTAAACGTTTGTTGAGTTGCTCGATTTGTTCTTTTTTAGCGAATTTAAGTGATTCTAAGGTGTTTTGAGTGATGTGTTTAAATTTTTCGTTGATATCGGCTGAATATTTGTTAAAGTTTTTTTTGAAGTCGTTGATGATTCGTTTGGCGTCGATATCAGATATTTTGCCTTGTTGGACAAGTTTTTGGAGGTTTTGTTCCAATTTTTTAGAGGCGTCGGAAAAGAAGCCAATGCTTATGTAGAAGAATTTTTCTAAGTTGTTCATTTTTAGGTTATTTTTCGTTTTGATTAAGTTTTTGTTCAACAAGTTTTTCAAGCTGTTCGATTCTTTTGGTAATTTCTTCGATGTCAGATTGTTTTGCGAATTTCAGGTTTTCAGCGATTTTTTTCAGGTATTTTTCCAGTTCTTGTTGCAAGTCGTCTTTTTTAACAGTCAAGTCTTTAACAATGTTGTCGATATGTTCTTTAAGTTCATTGACTGGTTTGTTGGATTTGCTGATAAGTTGGCTTATAGATTTTTCTAATTTTTCGACAGTAATAGCGCCAATGCCGACACCAGCATAAAACAGCTTTGTGAAAAGTGATTCTTTCTGGCTCATAGGTATAAAAGACTTTAATGTTTTAGCGAAAAATACATTAATTTTTCAAACTAAGCAAGTTTAAAAATATCGTGGAACAGAGTTTTCGTGTTTTGTTATGTGGTATTTGAAGCTAAACAGGAGGTTGAAATTACTTAGATTAATGGTTGATAAAGTATATAGTTGGGCATGTAATTTTAAGTAAAAGTAATAGTTGTCTTTAAGTTTTAACCCGCCTTGAATCCATGGATAAAAGTACAATGCAGGGCCAGAGTAATAGATATCAGTAAAAGTGCCTAACCCCAGAAGTAAGTTTTTAAACATCAAAGTATTAAATCCTAAAGAAAGTGCTGTATAAGAGTAATTTATGCCAAGCAAAACTGATGGCTGAAATGAGTATGATTCAATTAAGTTTGACAAACGCACATCACTATAAAGAATAAGAGATGATTTTTCGATGAGTCGATTCAACAGAGTTAGCGTGGTATCGTTTGAATACAGAGGTAAGTATGAGAGTTGAGCAGCAAATGTGAATTTTTTTGTAAAGTAAGCAAAAGAAGGACTAAAATTTAAATCTAAATATAGCTGGTCAGAAGCCATAAGATAAGTTGTATTAGCTTGTAAATTAAGGCCGAACGCAAAATTTTTTTTATTATTTCTGTAGAAACCTCCAATGTTTGTTTGATTCATGTTGAAGTAAGATGGGAGGTAATTGTCGAAGGTGTTTAAAGTGATACCCAGATTATTGTTGATGAAAAAAGACGTCCAGAGGCCAGCATAAGGATAAATTTTGCTTATATTAAGAGAAAGACCGTACATATTATCGCCAGTTTGGGCGGCTAAAGAGTTAATGATAAGGTGTTTTTCGTAGGTGTACGGCGATTGATCGAATTGAGCGAAAGACATATTCGATAAAATACTGATAATTAAGCTGATTAGGATAAAACGTTTCATTTTTGCAATTTTTAAGGTTTTGATTAATTTAAATTAAAAATTAAACTGTTAAATGTCAAGTTTATTTTTTTTATTTGCAAATTATGTTTTTATTTTGCTTAAATCTAAAAGCTTAAAAGTTAGCTACGAT
>WFZV01000256.1 GCA_015489395.1 Bacteroidales bacterium | reverse complement strand
TGAAGTTAATGGGGGTGCGTGTTCTTGGTTGATTTTCTTGTGTTATTTTTTTCATAGTTATAAGTTTTTATGTTTTTTCTGCAAATTTACGCGCCCCCTTGCTTTTTTCAATACACACTTTTTCTTTAAAAAAATTGACGGTTATGTCAAAAGTCTGGATAATTTTTCGACTTAAAACGCAAAATTATCAGTTCGTCACATTTATGCTTAGGTAAAAAATTCAGGTTTTACCATTTAGAAAAAAGAAACAACGTTAGTAAATTTATGATTTTAAGCGAATAAACTTCTACTCGTAAAAAGGATTTTTCGCAACAGAATTTTATGATTAATTTTGTATAACATTTAAAAAAAGACCACCTTATGAGTTTTACGCCATTTGAATGTATAGGATTAAGTGCTGAGCGAGAAGATGAGATTGTAAAATTGATAAATCGTACCATAGACAATGCCAAACGCGTAGAAATTCCTCATACTTTTAAGCACGAATATAGGCTATATGAGCAAGACCGCATTCAAGTTTGGTATTTGCTTGTAGAAAATGAGCTTGTAAGTGCAGCGCCTCATTTTTTGGGAGACAGCCAGCCAGAGTTAGGTGTTTTCAATTACGCTGTTGACGAAGAAAATGCAGAAGGTAAGTTATTCGCTTTTATCCAGCCGACAGAAGATTTGCGTGACGGTTTGGCTCCGATAGTTTTTCGAGTACCTGATTTCTGGTTGATTGATGAAATGAAATTTCCGTTTTTGTCTAAGGTTCAGTTAGTTGCCTTTGCTGTGAATATCAGTATTTACGCAAATGAAGGAGAATTTTATGAAAAGACAGGCAAAAGCACGAAGCTAAAGCTTGGAGTACAGTCATTGATACCCAGTGGACTTTTTGTCGAAGGCGATGAGCAGCCTGACCCTGCCGCTATGTTTTCGGGCCGCATTTTAAGTGCAGAAAAACTCACAAATGAAGAAACAGGACGTAAGTTTTATCATCTTATTGTTGAAAGCATAGAAAAGATTGACGTTTTAGCGCCGGAATATGCGTTCGAGGTCGAGCCAAAAGACGGCATGATAGTTTCGGGTGATTTTATTTTGAGTGGTCGTCTTGTTTAGTTTTCGGCACAAAGATATAAGCTTTTATTCTGTCCAACCCGTTAAGTTTAAAAGCAGCTGCGCGGTGTCGTCCATCGCGGATAAGATACTGTCCAGTAGGCAGTTGCATGACTTTGATTGGAGGCAGCTCGTAAGGGTCGATTTGTTTGTTATAAATTTTCATTGCCAAATCCAGGGTAGTTGGATTAATAGGGATATTATCGAATTTTAAGTTTGAAATACTGATAAATCTAACGACATTCTGGCCTTTTTTGGGTTTAAGTGCGCGTAGCATGTGACGTTTTGACCATGCGCCTTTTAGCCGTTCGATAAAGAAACCGGCCCGTGTCAAATTTTGTTTAATTTTACCTTTTGCCGCATAGGTAGTAAGCACGCCTCCAGGCGACATTTTTTCGAATAATTTTTTAAACATTTCGACAGTCCACATTTCAGGCTGTGTGTCGTAGGAAAAAGCATCGTAATAAACAATGTCTATCATTTGATTTTCAAGAAATTGGTCTAAATTATATTGTGTCCAATCTGCAAAAATTTTAGTTAAGCTGAAAGTTGACGTTATTTTAACTGTCTGGTTCCATGGTGTTTTGTGAATTTGCAAGAAAAAAGGCTGGTATTTTTGGTAGTCACCTAAGCTAAAATTGTACAAATCAGCAGGTTGCAAAGGGAATTTTTCGATCGAATAGAAGTTAATTTGCAAGTCTTTGTCCAACGCATAAATCAGGGTAACAAAGGCATTTAGTCCAACACCAAAGCCAACTTCGAAGATATTTATTTGTTTTTTGTCAGGAAAAAGCTGTAAGTAATATTCAAGCGCCTGTTTTTGGTAAACATAAATGCTTTCGCCCAGGCTTCCGGCTGTGGAATGGTAATGTTCGCCAAATTTTTTTGAAAAGATTGTATCGGCACCGTCGTTTGTTCTAACGATTTCAAATTCAATTGGTTTTATATTTTCGACCTTTCCACTCATAGCTTGATATTTGGGATAAAATTGCAATACCAACTGCGTAAAAGATATAAAAAATTTCAATAATTGGCAGCCAAAACAACAGCTTCAGCTGACGGTAGCGCGCCAGATACGAAGTTAGTAACATTAAATCAACGATTGTTTTAATCAGGATTAATTCGAAAAATAATCTTAAGGATAGAAAAATGCTTATAAAAATGGCTAAATTAGCTAAAAAGACAACTATTGCCACAAATTTAGGAAACAGTAAATTATATTTTGAAGCTTTTGACGCCCAGCGAATGCGCTGCATAACGAAATGATGCAAATTTTTCTGGGCAAGAGTCTGCACAGTCGCCCTGGAACCCGGGCAAAAGCCTATTTTTCGACGATTTTTTACAGCATAATGCAGCAAAAACACATCATCACCCGAAGCAAGGTCGTGCTTTAATTCTGCTTTTGAAGCCAGTTCTCTTTTAACGAACAAATTAGCTCCATTTGACATAATTGGCATATTAAGTCCCACAGCACCAGCCGTAGATGCCAGTAAAGACGAAAATTCCAGAGCTTGCACAGCGCTCATTGATAAAAGTTTATCGTAAATAATAGCCACATTACCCAAACACAAATCAGTTTTTTGGCCAATCATACAATCAACCATTTGCTCAATCCACGAGTTTGACACAATGCAATCGGCATCAGTAAAGCCAATTATCTGACCTTTAGCCTTGCTCAGTCCAAATTTTATAGCAGCTTTTTTTCCATAATTCTGTTTTAGGCTAAAAACCGTAAGTTTTTCACAATTAAAATTTTTCACAAACTCCAAACTGCCATCATCAGAGGCATCATCGACCATAACAATCTCGTACACATTATAAGTTTGATTGCACAATTGCTGTAATAACCGGCCAAGGTTCTGCCGTTCATTCCTAAAAGCAACAATGATCGAAACAAACGGCTTATGGCCAGATTCATAGGATTTAAACATAAAAAAAACTCTAATCAGTCCCAGAAAAAATCCAAAAATCAATACAACATAAATTCCTACCAATATTAATAAAACTAAACTCATAAATTTCTAACAAATTTTAAGGCGCAATTGCGACCAAAAAATAACGAAAATTTTAGATTTGCTGTATTAACAAACAAATGATAAAAATCTGGTACCATGCGCAAAATTTTACTGTTTTTGTTGGCCTTACTTGTTGGCAAACTTAGTTTTAGCCAGGATACCCTCAAAATCATGCAATACAACCTTCTGTATTACGGGCTTTACACAAGCTTTTGCACAGAGGATAATAACAATTTAGCAACCAAAACCCAATACCTGCGAAAATTAATAAACTACGTTAACCCGGACATTTTGGGCGTAAACGAAATTAACGCTGACCCTGACGTGCAGGACTACCTTTTAAATAATGTGTTCATTCTGAACGGTCACCCAGACTTTGCTCGTAGCGTGACTGTTGGAAGCAGCGGCACACTAATGACACAAATTTATTACAACCGCACAAAACTGGTCGAAAGAGGCATTATAATTGTCGATGCTTACCCACGTCCAATCGTTATTCATAAATTTTACATGAATACGCGTTCGCTGCGAAACGGCGATACTGTTTGGCTTTATATAGCAGTCGCGCACCTGAAAGCAGGAAACACACAGGACGATGCAGACGCTCGCGCACAGGCTACACAATATTTCATGAACAAAATCAGAAGCATGGGACCAAATAATTATATAATCATGGGCGACTTTAACCTCTACAACTCCAACGAAGGCGCTTATCAAAACCTGGTCAACCCAACAGACCAAACATATAAATTCCACGACCCGGCTCCTGCTGGTTATTGGCATAACAACTCTGACTTTGCTCCATATCATACCCAATCTACAAATTACTATGGAAACGACTGCATTTCAGGCGGAGGACTTGACGATAGATTTGACTTTATCCTCTACTCTACTCCACTGACAGACAACAGCTTAGACCTTAAAATACTGCCAGAAACTTTCAAAGTTATAGGTAACGACGGCAACCACTTCAATAGCAGCGTTGATTATCAAGGAAATAGCTCTGTACCTGATAGCATCCTCACAGTACTAAAAAACAATTCTGACCACCTGCCAATCACCATTAAATTCGTTTGCTCAAAAACTTTATCACACGTAAGCACTGTAAGCCAACCAATTCCTGCTTTTCAAATCATAAACACAGCAGCCACAGACGAAGTTGACTTCAAAATTAACGTCAATAACTTACTCAGTAGCAAGGCAGTAACTTATCAAATTATCTCATCCGACGGACATATTGTTAAAACTGCCAGTCTCAAAATCGATCCAAACATAATCAAATACACAATTCCAGTGTCGGATTTGCCACAAGGTCTGTATATTTTACGAATCTTTAATAAAGCTAACTTCTATAGCCAGAAATTTATCAAACTTTAAATGTAAATCACAAGCTTAACAGTAAAAATCTCAAATCCGGGAATTTCTTTGTAAAAGTGCATAAAATCTTCAAAATAGTCGGAAATCAACTCTTTTGATAAACCTGTAACCTGACGTTTGTAAATTATCGAAAACTCGCTACCGGGCAAAAATCGCCATGTGTAAATAAAATCAATGTTAAAAGCATTAAAACTGCGGTCCTGGTTGGTCAGAAAATGATAAGGCAACTCAAGCGGGACAAGCGTTCCGTCGGAAAGCAAAGCATAATAATCGAAATAATTAACCGTGGACAAATAATGCCGTAAGCGCACAGAAGCATAACTACGTGGACCAAAGGCTAAACGCGAGAAAATAGTATTTTCGATAGTTTTGACATTACGTTTGCCAAAAAATACAGTGTCACGATTTGGCGTCTGGCCAACATAACCGTAATTGTTCAAATCATTGCTTAGCTTGAGAGTGTAAGTAAACAAAAAGCTATTGCCAATGCGAAAACGCGGACCAATCAAAAGCCATCCGCCTTTCTGGGCAACTTTATACTGAATGGGAAAGTAAAAGCCTGTCTGCAGGTCAATTGCAAATTTCCTGGAATAGTCTGTCGATAGCCAAAACATGTAATTTTGCTTGGGTGGCTCGATATAAACGAAATTTTCGACTCTCGGCTCAAAATAATTATACACTTTGTCGGGCGTGAAAGACAGCCGCATTCCAACTGAAGTCAAATTCTTGAGCGTGCCATAAAACGAGAATTTTATTTGCGTGCCAATATACCGTAATGGCCGATACAAATTTTGATAATTCAAACTCAAAGTCGTTGTCCAATTTCGCACGATGAAAAACGGGCGGTAAATAACGTAAGAAACTGAAGCTGTGTTTGTTATGACATTATTAACTTTTAAATAGCCCAAATCGTTAGGGTCGTAAGTGTTTGAGTAAAGCGTACGGCCGAGGCTGAATTTAAAATTGCCTTTTACTTTTGCCAATGAAATCGAGTACATATACCCGGCCATAGGCTTTACCATTTGCTTTGAGTACTTAGCACTGACGGCTGAACGGAAAAATACTCGAAAAGTCCTTGATTTATCGCGAAATAGCGACTCAACAGCCGAAACATCAGCTGAATAATTACTTTGTCCCAAAACGTATTTGTTTGTATTTATGAATCCGATGTAAGAGCTATTAGCCAAATCTTTACGTAAGGCAAAAACATTGTAATTTGTGCTGTAAGAAGTAAGAATTTTTCGCTCTTTGCCGGTAATTGTGTCTAAAATCTCTGCATAGGTAGGTGCGGTAATAGCATTTAGCACACCAATGCCTAAATTACTTTTAGATTTGCCCGTGAGTTTTGTTGCGTTTAAAATCTGAATCTCAAGTGGATTTTTAATAATTATCTCGTTTGGCCGTAAATATTTAGTTACCTCTGCTCGCTTTTGCGGAGTGCCACCGATTCGGCGAGAGTAAAAAATTCCGCCTAAATTGAAAATCTCAGTGCCTTCGGTAAAAAACTGACGTCTTTCGACATAATATGTCTCAAACGGCGAAAGATTAAGTACCGGTTCATCTGCCATAACCTCACCAAAATCCGGTATAAGCATCATGTCAATGGTAAAGCTGCGATTCAACCCCACCTTAAGGTCCAAACCTGCCTTGTAGAATTTAGCCCATTGGCTGGATTTAGTCTGTTTTTCAAACCAGTACGAAGCATGCGGATATAAATCAATACGCGGTCGCTGGTGAATGCCATTTAAGCCTTTGAGCAAGCCGAATTGGGAAATAATGTCTTCCTGCTTGATATTCATATAATTCCACGAGTCAATTTCGCGGTTAAATTGGATATTGCGAAGGAAATTTACGCCCCAGACTTGCTGCTTTTTTGTCGAAAATCTGAGTTGCGAGAAAGGGATTCGCATTTCGACAATCCAGCCGTAATCGGTTTTGCGTACAGCACTGCGCCATACTGCATCCCACTGGTAATCGTCAGTGGTTCCGATTATTTTTTTGTCAACTTGAACGCCAGCTGCTGTGACGATAAAAGCATAAGCTACTTGCCCGTTTCTGTATGTATCGAAAAACACACCGAACCAGTCAGCTTGTTCTAATTTATCGCGCGGAGTAAGATAATCGGAGATTTTTTTAGGTTTCTGTAATAAATAAGCGAAAACGTAAATAGCTTTGTCAGTATAGCCCAATTTCACCAGAGTTTTAAACGAAGGAGCATCGCCGTTTTTGGGTGTGTACTGAATAAAACCTGTGGCAGAAGGCAAGTTTTTCCATATTTCGTCTTGATATCCATCAATTTTGGGTTTGGTAGATAATTTTGTGATATAGTAAACTTTAGTTTGTGCGTAAGAATTAAGAGATAAAACGAGCGCAAGTATTATGTATAAAAATTTTCGCATCATGGATGTTATTTGCTAAAAGTACAAAAATAAGACAAAAATCAGGCTTAAGCGTAACGGTTTTGTGACAGGGCGTAAAATTAATTAGAATTTAAGCCATTACAATGTTTGTTTTTATAATCTTTTTTTAATCGATTCATAAAAAATTTTATTTTAAGGAAAATTTGAAGGGAATAGATAAACGAAAAAGGCTGCCCAGGATTACCTGGGCAGCCTGATGTCGAGTGGCTTTTAAAGGTTTAAAAGTCTAAATCTATTTGAGTGCGAAATTCTTACTTCAGTTTGTCCCAATATTCGATCATATCAATCAAACGATTTGAGTAACCCCATTCGTTGTCATACCATGCAATAATTTTGAAGAAATGATCATTAAGTTCCATACCTGCTTTAGCATCGAAAACAGACGAATGCGAATTACCGATTATGTCAGAAGAAACGATTGGGTCTTCAGTGTATTCTAAAATACCCTTCAATTCGCCTTCAGCAGCGGCTTTCATAGCAGCTTTAATTTCTTCGTAATTTGTAGATTTTTCGAGGCGTACAACAAAATCAATAATCGAAGCATCTAATGTTGGAACGCGCATAGACATAGCGTTAACTTTACCCTGTAATTCAGGCAAAACTTTAGTAGCGGCTTTAGCAGCACCAGTAGTAGTAGGAACGATGTTAAAGCTTGCTCTACCACGACGCCAATCTTTAGCCAGTCCGTCAACTGTACGCTGGTTAGCTGTAACCGAGTGAACAGTAGTCATAAGTCCTTCGACAACACCAAAGTTTTCGTGCAAAACTTTAAGTACAGGAACGAAGCAGTTTGTTGTACAAGAAGCATTTGAGATAATATCATGATCGTAAGTAAGTTTGTGGTGGTTGCCGCCTAAAACGAACATTGGAGTATCGTCTTTAGAAGGCGCACTCATGATAACTTTTTTAGCACCAGCTTTGAGATGGGCTTCAGCTTTTTCTCGGGTTAAGAAAAGACCAGTAGATTCAATAACGTAAGTAGCGCCAACTTCGTCCCAACGAAGGTTAGCAGGGTCTTTTTCTGCGGTCACGCGGACTTCATGTCCATTAACAACTAAATTACCTTTATCATTAACATAAACTTCTCCGTCAAAACGGCCGTGAACTGTATCATATTTAAGCAAATAAGCTAAATAATTAGCATCAGCCAGGTCGTTTATACCTACTACTTCGATGTTCGGACGCTTAGAAGCTATACGAAAGGCTAAACGGCCAATACGACCAAAGCCATTAATTCCAATTCTAATTTTTTCCATATCGTTTAATTTTTAAGTTTTTGTCAAAATTTTGGAT
>WFZV01000255.1 GCA_015489395.1 Bacteroidales bacterium | reverse complement strand
TTGCAGTCCTTGCATAAGTACATCGCAACCTGGCAAGAGAAGAGCGGTTGTTAAAACGAAAATTAAAATTTTTTTCATTTGCAGATTTTTTTAAATTTTACACTAAAGATTTTTTCATAAAATTAAATTTTTATCTTGTTAAAAACAAAGTCAATACGTAAATCGTCTCAAAATGCCATATAACTTTGTAAATCTTGAGGAGCAGGTGCTGGTTCCGGCTTTGATTCCATACGAGTATTTTCGCGATGAGTTTTTATACAGGTTTAGCAATTATTTACGTGAGTTTGCTTATATGCAGAAAGTCAGTGTAAATGATAATTCGCTCATTTTTTCTGGACCACCGTTCCGATTTGTGTGGAATGGTTGGAATATGTTTAATCCCGTCAGTAATGGACAAATACAGGTTTTTCGTCAGGGTAAATATTTTGCTGTGGAGTATAAGATTTTTTTCTGGGAGTTTTTTGTTTATTCGTTGCTTTTCAGCACAATAGCTATTTATGGTTTTTTCCCGAATGCTGTTTTGAGGTTTTTGTATTTGTTGGTTGTCTGGAGTTTTTTTGTTTTTCATAGTTTATGGGTAAAAAACCGTCTGGAGAAGTTCATCGAGACCCTTGGTGAGCGAGTGACAGAGGATTATTTAGACCGTATGAGAAAATCTAATCGTCTTGCTGTTGGCCGTTCAGTGGGTAAAACTGTTGAGCCTTGATGTTTCGCATAAGTCCTTTGTAACCAGTTCGTTCTACAGGAGTTTTTTTGAATATTTGTTTAAATTCCTGTTTTGTAAGTTTTTCTAATTTTTCGTCTGTTAAATCTTCTAATTGTTTTTTTGGTGTAAATTCCGGGATTTTTGTCGGAATCGCCTTTTTGTTCCATGGACAGACGTCCTGGCAGATGTCGCAGCCAAAGACCCTGCCATGTAAATTAACTGGTTGGTCAAAATCCCCGCGTTTTTCGATTGTCAGGTAAGAGATACATTTTCGCGCATCGACCACTTTAGGTTTTATGATGGCTTGAGTAGGGCATGCCTGTATGCAGGCAGTGCAAGAGCCGCAGAAATTTTTGATAAAAGGTGTATCATAAGCCAATTCAATGTCGACAATTAGCTCGCCAATGAAAAAATAACTGCCTTTTTTTGTGATGAGAAGCGAGTTTTTCCCTATCCAGCCCAGTCCAGCACGGACAGCTAAAGCTTGTTCCAGAACAGGTGCGCTATCTGAAAAAGCTCGGCCGTTGGCAGTCTGGATATTTTCGTTAATAAATTTGAGCAAAGCCCAGAGCCGTTTTTTTACGACAAAATGATAATCCTGTCCCCAGGCGTATTTTGAGATTTTATAATGTTTAAGTTTTAGCTTTGTTGCTGGAAAATAGTTGATTAGCCCAATGATTATGGATCTGGCATTAGGCACTAAAAGAGCCGGGTTAGTCCGTTTGTCTAAATTCCGTTCCATGTATTTCATTTCGCCGTGATAGCCCTGCGATAGCCACCACTGTAAAAACTTTTTTTCTTCCCGCAATTCTTCTGCTGGTACGATGCCGCATAAATCAAATCCAAGCTGATGACATTGTTGTTTGATTAAATCTGATTTTTCTTTAAGCGTCATTTTTAAACAAAAAACTATTTATACTGATGATTTTCAATGTCTTTAAACCCTTCGATAATGAAATATACGAAAATTGCAATGCCAATGAAGCTCAACACCCCAGCAACAATGAAAATGTAACGTAGTCCCCAGTAACTCATTATAGCACCGGAAATTAATGGTGCGAATATCATTCCAAGACTCATAGCCACACTAAACAGCCCAGAGGTTGCTCCCATTCCATAATTCCGACCGATTTTTACGTTTATGGCAGATGCAGCAGGCATTGAAATAGCCCCGCCCAGGCCCATTATTAAGACTAAAAACAGAAGCGACCAGAAATTGGTGGCATAATTTATCAGCATAAGAGCTAAAGCTCCAATTGACGCACCAATGACCACAAGCACGAATTTGTTATATTTATCTGCTAATTTTCCAAAAAATCCCTGCAAAATCGCCATGAAAAAGATATTTGTCGAAATGATAACCCCTACTTTTGACGTAGAAATTTTAAAATGATTAGCCCAAACAGGCAAGAATGACATTGTAACACCTCGACCCATAGCATTTATAAAACGATAAACCACAAGTCCTACCATCAACTTGTTCTTTAACAGAGTCTTAAATGTATTGCGAGGCGGCTTTTTGTTCTTTTGATAAACTTTAGGCGAAATATCTGGCAGTAAAAACAAAGTCAACAAAAACGAAATTCCTGTCAGCACAGACATTGCAATAAAAACCGACGCCATGCCAAATGCGTCGTGCAAAACACCACCAATCAACGGTCCTGCACCCATGCCAAGATAAAATGCTATGTTAAATAACCCCATGCGTTGGCCTTCCCTGCCTTCTTTAGACGTCTCACCAACATAAGCCATTGCTATAGGTATGACCATAGCACTGGCTATGCCGTGAATAAAACGAATAATTGTTAGACTTAACACACTATTCGCTACTAAATACAGCAACGAAATCACAGAATATGCCAGCAAACCGTAAGTGATAAATTTTTTACGGGTGGTTTTATCCGAAATTTTACCAATTATAGGCATAAAAATAGCACGCGCAAGCGAAAAACTTGCGAAAATTACCCCAAGCCAGATGCCTGTTGCACCTAAACTTTGGGCATAAATTGGCATTAATGGGCCTACAATTCCCAGACCCAGCATTGCTGTGAAAATAGCAATAAAAAGTACATTAAAAATTTTTTGAGCTTCCTGCTCCATGGTCTGGTATCTTTAATCAGATTTTAAATTCTTAATTCGCTCTAACAGCGGCGGGTGCGAGTAATAGAAAAATACGTAAGCCGGATGCGGCGTCAAATTGCTTAGATTTTCAACAGACAGCTTTTTCAAAGCCCTTATTAAATCCTGGGCATTGGCATTATTCTTTGCAAATTCATCTGCCTGTCGCTCAAAACTTCGCGACAGAACATTAAACAAAATACTTATCACAAAATCCAGAGGCTTGTACAATATACCAAGTGCTATTGCTGCGATATGAAAACTTGGTGTACTGCAGCCCAATGCCTGGGCTAAAACTTTGCTATGGCTGAAAATTTGGAATAAGTACAGGTAAAAGCCTGTAATTATCAACGATATGAGCGTGGAGATTAAAATATGCTGATGTTTGTAATGTCCGACTTCATGCGCTAATACAGCGACAATCTCGTCAGGTTCAAGCTTTTCAAGCAAAGTATCGTAAAGTACTATTTTCTTTTTTGGACCAAGGCCAGTAAAATATGCGTTTAATTTGGTCGAACGCTTAGAACTATCGATTAAATACACGTTTTTTAGACTGTATCCTACTTTTTGAGCGAAATTTTCCAGAGCCGTGCGTAGCTCGCCTTCTGGCAGAGGCGTAAGCTTATTAAACAACGGCAAGATTAAATCTGTGTAAAACATTGCGAAAAATATCTGAAATGCCGCAATAACTAAAAGTGCCAAAAGCCAGAAATACTTATCTGTTTTCAAGTATATCCACACGATTAAGCCTAAAATTATTCCGCCGATAATCAGGGTGAGCAGCCAACTCTTTAATTTGTCGAAGATGAAAGTTTTTACTGTCGTGCGGTTAAATCCGAATTTTTCTTCAATCACAAATGTGTCGTAAATCTCAAACGGAAGCATCAAAATGTCATAAGCATAATACAAAATTGCGAAAAACACCAGCGACACCCACAGCGGGTTACTTGTTATACTGCGGGCAAGCTTATCAATGTATGCAAATCCATCGAAAATCAGCATTAAAACAACTATCAGCATCGTAAAGCTGCTGGTTATCAGCGAGAAAAAAGTGTTTGTGCGCTTGTATTCCTGGGATTTAGCGTATTTCTCTGGATCGTAAAAATCTTTTACTTCGTCTGGTAGCTCTGTTGTGTGATGTTTCAGGTTTAAAATTGACAAATAAGTATCAAAAGCGTAAAAAATAATTACAATGAGAATTATCACGATTTTCAAAGTCTCAGCTGTCATGGTTTGTTTAAGTTTGGGTTTAAAGTTTTTTACCAGTGCAAAAAAACGTCGATAATGCTTCAAGCTGCTAAGTTCGTTGCAAAATAAATTAATTTCAGCCTAAAAACGATTAAATTAATCTAAAATTTCGTTTGATTTTTACAAAAAAAGCATGTATTTGAGGTTTGTTTGTTTAATTTTTGGGTTAAATTTTTAAACAGCAGTCCGTTTTTTAAGTTTTTTGCAAAAGGCAGTTTAGACTTCAACGATAATGCCTTTGAGGAATTCGACTTTCATAACTTTATGATGGTAAGAGAGTTTTCGCAGATAATGGTTGAGCATTCGAATGATAAACTGGTGTGTGATGAAAAGCGTTATTCCGGGTTCGGTGGTATTATTTTGGACAAAGTCTAATATTTTTTTAGCAGCTTTAGAGTAAATGTTGTAGCCTTCCAGTGGTTGGTCGGTGAAAAGCAGTTTGAAAAATTGTTCAGGACCTAATTTTTGATAAGTTTCAATGGCTTTTTTCATGTTTGTAACGTAAGCACCTTCTTCGTTGAGATGGTAATCAAGTACGATGGGAACGTCGTGAGGGAGTTGGTCTGCGATTATTTTAGCTGTTTCAACGCAGCGGTCTGTTGGACTGGAGTAAATGGCATTTATGGGAAAATTTTTGATTAGTTGGCCGAACTGTGCTGCTTGTTGTTTGCCTTTTTCTGTGATTTTGTCTTCCTGTCCCTGGCGTTCTGCATGACGGATTATCCAGGCTATTTTATGAGTTTGTAAGTTTTCTGGTAATTTGTCCAGAATTTTCATACTCGATGAACTTTTAGTGATTTGACAATTTTTTTCAAAGTTTTTTGGTTATCAGGCTTAAAAGCCCTGTCAGTGTAAGTCCAGATTATCAAATAGTGGGCGGAGTCTACAGGGAATATGCCAATTACCCAGTAAGTTTGTAATGACGATAGGTCTGGCATTAGTTGGGCTGTTTCTGCTTCGACCATTTGTGCGTTATGTCTGAGTGGTGTTATTTTATAAGAATTTTTTATCACATCGTCTTTTATGTAAAAGTCAACAAAGTTTTTGCGAACAGAATCGATATTGTAACTTGTTGGTACAGAGTCTAATTCCACTGCTACGAAAATGTTTTTTGCTGTGTCGGCGTATTCAAGTAGTGCAGAGTCAAGCATCTGGCCTTTGTAGTTTTTTAAGGATTTTGGCAATGTTACGCTAAAGAGTTTTTGGTTTAAAGTCTGGTAAGAGCCGTTGCATGCAGCGAGTAAAAACAGCGCTGAGCCTAAAAATATCAGTAGTTTTTTCATGGAAAATGATTTAAATTTGTATTGTTCAAAAATACAAAAATAAACAGAACAGTCGTAAAATAGCGCAAATTTTGGCCAGATGTCAGACAATTTTGCCCAACAGAGACAAGCTTTAATCAGTCTAATACGTTCAAAAGGTATTTCTGACGAGCGTGTATTGGAGGCAATGGCAAAAGTCCCCCGTCATTTATTCATTCCCAGGTCGCATTGGGACGAGGCTTATGAGGATTATCCTGTGCCTATTGGCCGTGGACAGACTATTTCACAGCCTTATACTGTGGCATTTATGACGCAACTTCTTGATGTTCAGCCCGGACAAAAAGTACTGGAAATCGGCACTGGCTCTGGTTATCAGGCTGCTATTTTGGCCGAAATGGGCGCTGAAGTTTATACTGTCGAAAGGATATGGGATTTGTACGAAAAAGCCAAAGAGCGTTTCGAGCAACTGGGTTACACAAACATTTATCCGTATTATGCTGACGGCACAGAAGGTTTGCCGCAGTTCGCCCCGTTCGATAAAATTATTGTAACTGCTTCAGGTCCTTTGAATTACAATTTAATCGAACAACTCAAGCCTTTTGGTGTTTTAGTGGCTCCCATTGATGATGAATGGGGCTATAGCACAATGTACAAAATTACTAAATTGCCGCAAGGTGATTGGGTTAAGGAGACTTATCCCGGATTTAGTTTTGTTCCATTGCGCAAAGGGACAGAGTGATTTTTTAATTGCTAAAATTTTGATTTATGACGGTTAAATTCTATAAATTTCAAGCCACAGGCAATGATTTTATTTTGCTAAATGGTTTTGGTGATGGCGTAAATCTGACTATCGAGCAAATCCGCTTTTTATGCGACCGTCATTTTGGGGTTGGGGCAGATGGTCTGATAATTCTGCGGGTTGACGGTCAGTCGGATTTTTTTATGGAGTTTTACAATCCCGATGGTTCAATAGCTAATTTCTGTGGTAATGGCGGACGAACAGCTGTTTTGTTCGCTTTTATGCAGGGATTAATTCAAAACAGTACTGTTTTTCGTGCTTTAGACGGCTTACATAAGGCTCAAATCATAGGACAGGACAAGGTGCGGCTACAAATGAACGATGTAACTGAAGTTTTGCCTACTGAATACGGCTTGTTTCTCAATACTGGCACCCAGCATGTTGTCAGGTTTGTGGATGATTTAGACAAAATCGATATAATTAAAATCGCACGTCCAATCAGATACGCACAAAAGTTTATGCCTGAAGGCACTAACGTAAACTTTGTTAAAGTTTTAGACAAAAATACAATTCAAGTCCGTACTTACGAAAAAGGCGTTGAAAACGAGACTCTTTCCTGTGGAACTGGCACTGTCGCTGCAGCCATTGCTGCTTATGAAAAATTCGATTTGCAATTACCAATCATGGTAAAAACACGCGGCGGACTATTGAAAGTAACCTTTGAGAAAAACGACCAGGTTTTTACCAATATCTTCCTCGAAGGTCCTGCAAAATTCGTGTTTTGGGGACAAATAAACCTTTGAAAAGCCCTGCGATTAAAATTTTAGTTTTAGACTAAAAATCCTAATTTTGTACAAACCAATTAAAAAACTTTTTTATGGCTGGACATAGTAAATGGGCGAATATCAAATATCGAAAACAAGCTCAAGACGCCAAGCGTTCGAAGCTGTTTTCCAAGTTATCGCGCGAAATCGAAGTTGCTGTACGGGAAGGCGGCGCTGATCCGGAATTTAATCCGCGTCTGAGAATGGCAATTCAGAACGCCAAGAGCGCTAACATGCCTAAAGATAACATCGAACGCGCTATACAAAAAGCTTCTAAAACCCCTTCAAATCTCAGGGAAGAAACTTACGAAGGCTACGGACCAGGCGGTGTTGCAATTTTCGTCGAAACCATGACCGACAACATCAACCGCACGGTTAGCGCTGTTCGTGCTGTGTTTACAAAACGCGGTGGAAGCCTGGAAAAACGCGGCGCCCTTAAATTCATATTTGAACGAAAAGGCGTTTTTCGCATTAAAGCTGACGACTTTAACGAAGATGTCGAATTGGAACTTATTGACGCCGGAGCTGAAGACATCGACGAAGAAGACGGATATTACATCATTACAACTGCCTTTGAAGACTACGGAAAAATGAGTAACAAACTTCAGGAATTGGGCATTGAGCCTGAAAGCGCCGAGCTGGAACGCATTGCAATGACTACAAAACAGGTTGACCCTGAAACAGCTAAAAAAGTACTTCGAATGATTGACGAACTGGAAGACATCGACGACGTTCAGAAAGTTTATCACAACATGGAACTCACCGAAGAAATCGAAAAAATGCTCGAGCAATAAAACATGTTTTACCGGCTTTAATGTTCATGGCTTTATAACTTTACGGGTTGTTTTCCTGGCAGCAAATTAAGCGGGAGGAATGTTATACGAGTTGCTTATAATTTTGCGAAAAATCACCTCCCGCTTATTTTTTTTTCGAGTTAATTAGCCAGTTTATCAAGTTCGTGCAAAAGGAAGGTTCGAAAATTCATTATTTTAACGTCTTGAATTTGAGTGTTTAACTGCCCATCGAACAAAACATATTTTTCAATTTTAAAGCCTTTATTTTCAAAGCGTTGGTCAAGTTTTAAAAGATTTTTCAAAAATGATTTGTTAAATGTTTTAGAGCTTTTGACTTCAATAGCCGCAAGCTTATTTCCTGATTTTATAATCAAATCGATTTCTATGCCTTTAGATTCTTTGTAGTAAAACAGTTGCGATGTTGAACTTTTATGGATTAATTGTTTTCGTATTTCGCTTATTATGTAATTTTCAAAGACTTCGCCTCGTAATGGATAAATCCATAATTGGTCAGAATTTTGGATTTTTAGCAAATAACATAATAAACCCGTATCAGTGAAATAAAATTTAGGTGATTTTATAAGCTGTTGACGCACTCCTGGATGGAAACTTGGAATAAAAAACACGGCATAAAGGGTTTGCAAAGCATTAGTCCATGCTTTAATTGTATGCACAGACACTCCTACGTCATTCGAAAGAGTGCTTGCATTATATTCTTTTGCTATACGGCCAGCAAGAAGTTGCAACAAAATTTCAAATTCGCGTAAAAATTTAATATTAATGACTTGAAAAATATCTCGTTGTAGATAAGTTTCGATTTAATCTGCAAAAAATCGTTGTGGCCTTATTTTATTTAAAACAGTCGCAGGAAAACTTCCTTTTAAAATCAACTGGTCTGTGGTCAAATTTTTAACATGGTTATGTATTTCTGAATAAGAAAATGGCATAAGTTTTACTATGGCTGTGCGACCTGTAAGTGTTTGTGTCACTGAACTTAGCATGTTTAATGCTGCACTGCCTGTTAGAACATAATTTTTAATTTGCTTATTATCAACATATTCTTGTAAAAACGAAAGTAGTCGTGGAAGGCGCTGAATTTCATCTAAAATGATATGTTCTGGATTTTGTTCTAAAAAACTCCTTGGGTCTTCATCTATAACTGACCGTATATCAGGACTTTCTAATGAAAAATACTTGTAATTTTTAAAAAATTTTCGAACTAAGGTGGTTTTCCCTGATTATCGTGGACATGTTATAGTAATGATTGGATACTCATTTTTTAAAATAGATAATTCCCGTTCAATTGCTCTGTGGATATACACTTTTTCTTAAATTTGAAGTTGCAGTTCAAAAATAGGAAATTTTTCTTGTTGCCAAATTTCCTGTTACGACATTCAAAACCAGAATAGCCAGCGTTTAAATGTTATTCGCGGGGATAACTTCTCTTATGTGTATAAATGCTTTTCCGAAATGTATTGGTAAACCCGTGGATGCAAAAAATATCGCAAATCTTTACCAGCTTTTAGGTTAGTACGAATAAAAGTTGCTGAAATTTCAATCAGCGGCGCTTGTACGAATTGAAGGCTTTTGGCTTCATAGTTTTTAAACTTTTCGATAATTAGCTTTAAATCAGCGTATTCGTAGCTTTTTCGCGGATAAATTAGAATTCGAAAATGCTGCAAAATCCACTGAAAACGCAGCCATTGATCAAATTTAGGCAAGTTGTCACCTCCCATAATCAAGCTAAATTCATTTTGCGGAAATTTTTTCGTTAAAGCCTCTAATGTGCGGTAAGTGTACGACGGCTTTGGCATGTCAAATTCTATCGTACAGGCACGGTAATCTTTTGTTCCGTCAATGGCTAATTGTACCATTTTGTATCTGTGCTGCTCGTCAAGCAATTGCGAATCTTTTTTAAACGGGTTTTGCGGACTTATTACAAACCAGACTTTTTCAATGTCAGTGAATTGTACCACGTAGTTTGCGATAATTAAGTGTCCGACATGGATTGGGTTAAACGAACCGAAAAATAAACCTATTCGCATTACTTACAAGTTTTTGCAGAATCATTGCAAAACTTTAGCCAAAAATTAAACGTTTTGCTAACTTTACATAAATTTTTTAGCCAAAAATTTATGAAACGTCATTGGGGTTTGTTCTTTGTTGCGTTATTGCTTTTACTTTTTGTTAAAAATTCTTCCGCACAAATCGATACTACAGCTGCACCGAGCGTTATTGTCGAAAATATTGTTGAGCAAATCGTCCAGGGGCAGGACCAGGAAGAATATGATTTTGACGAGATTTTCGACGATTTACTATATTTTTACCGTCATAAAATCAACCTCAATACGGCCACACGCGAGACTCTGGAAAGATTGCACTTTTTAAACGACATACAGATCGACGCAATAATCAGATACCGCGAGAAAACTGGCGAATTTATTTCAATTTACGAACTTGCATTGATTCCAGAATTGTCCCAACGTGATATCCAGCTTTTAGTGCCGTTTGTTACAGTCCAGAAAGTGCAGAAAATCAGGCCTATTAAGCTAAAGAATGCTTTTAAGTACGGCCGCAACCAGCTTTTTATCCGGGATAAATTTATCCTTCAAAAACAGCGTGGTTACATTTTGCCTGACTCTGTGAACACCAGATATTTAGGCAATCGTCACAAGTTTTATGTGCGATACAAATTTACTTATCGAAATCGCATCTTAGCTGGCGTAACAATGGAAAAAGACGCTGGCGAACAGTTTTTCCGCGGCGCTCAAAAATACGGATTTGACTTTTACTCTGCTCATATCGAAATAAACCAGCTTTCAAAGCATATTAGCCGTTTGGTTATAGGCGATTATTTAGGCAAATTCGGCCAAGGGCTGGTAATCTGGAACGGATTTTCAATGGGCAAATCTGCCTTTGTTTTAGACGTTCGCCGCCGTCCACAAGGGCTGCGTAAATACTCGTCAACTAACGAAAATCTGTTTTTCCGTGGCACTGGCGTAACTGCTAAATTCGGGAATTTTTACTTAACCACCTTTGCTTCGTACAAAAAAATCGATGCTAACCTGCAGTACGACACACTCAACAGCCAGACGCCGCAATATGCCAGTTCGTTACTCAACACCGGTTATCACCGTACCCCGTCAGAAATTGCCAAACGTCATAAAATCAACGAGTTAGTTGGTGGATTTGATGTTACATACAAGGGCAATCATTGGCATTGGGGCCTAACGTCAATTGCTTACAGGTGGTCAGTGCCTCTAGTGCAGCCCAATGTGCTTTATCGTTTAAGGCCTATTTCGCGCAATTACGGTGGTAATTTAGGTTTCAACTGGTTTTACCTCAATCACAGATTTAGCTTTTTTGGCGAAATTGCTTCGGATATCGATGCAAACCTGGCTACTGTAGTGGCTTTGACATTGCCAATGTATTATCGTTTGGAAGCAGTTGTGCTTTATCGGTATTTTTCGCCGTCGTATTTTTCGTTTTATGGAAATGCTTTTTCAGAGTCCACCTCGCCGCAGAATGAGCAGGGTTTTTACACTGGTTTAAAAATCCTGCCTGCCAAGAAATGGGAGATTTCGTTGTATTTTGACCGTTATCAGTTTCCGTGGATGCGTTATCGTCTCTACGAACCGCAGTCGTGGGGAAATGATGTTTTTGCTCAAGTCGATTATGCTCCAAGTCGCAGAATGTCAATGTATTTACGTTTCCGTACAGAGCTTAAGCCCCAGAATATCACAGGTGATTCGTTGATTTCGCCTTTGATTGTGCCTACCCTGAACACCCGGATTCGTTATCATTTTAGTTATCAGTTGAATGACCGGATTTTGTTGCGTTCGAGAGTTGAGTTTAGCCGTTATGTCAAGGACTCTGTGCAAAATGGTTTTATGATGTTTCAGGATATTCGTTACCGTCCGCGGCATTTGCCGTTGACTTTTTACTGGCGGTTTGTAGTTTTCGATGCGCCGTATAATGCGCGGATTTACGCTTATGAAAATGATGTTTTGTATGCTTTTTCTGTCCCGGCATATTTTTATCAGGGTTTTCGTACTTATTTTTTGGTTAAGTATCAGATTAACAGGCATATAACCTTTTGGCTCAAGTATGCCCAGACCACTTATACCGACCGTAATGTCATAAGTCCCAGGAGTTTAAATGAAATTGATGGCAATACAAAGTCGGAACTGAAGTTCCAGTTTAGGTTTAAGTTTTAATTTTTATGTTTTTTATGTTTAAATCTTGTGCAATGAACGTCTGTCCTATCGCTTGATTCTTTGCAACCGTTCCGCCATAACTTTAAAGCCAATATCAACGATTTTTGCTTTTCGAATAAATTTTAACATACGATTTAAACTGTCTAAAATCCCGCATTTACCAGCGTTTTGTGAAAATTTGGATTTTTGCACATAAAACCCTAATTTGCTGAAAATTATATCGAAAAATTTTAAAGTTTACTTAACATTTTTACAAAAATATTCGCAGCACTAATACTGACTTTGGCGAATTTTTTGCATATAAACTTGTGATTTGAAAAATTTAGACAAATGAATTACAAAAATTTTGCACTGTTGTTCGTATTTGCATTGGCAGCGCTTTTCTCGTGCAACAATCACGAACGTCATGTTAATCTCATTTCACCATCTGGCAAATTATTGGCTCGTAATACTCAGGAAATCAAGGATTTTTTGGCCAAAATACATAAAGCTGACAGCTCAAACACAATTAAAATTTTAAACATCAATTACGATTCGCAGGACTCAATCACCACTGCCACTGTTAATTACACATACAAAAGCAAAAAACGAAAAATGCTTATTTACATCAACGAATACGACCCGCAATGCGAAGGTAGCCTGCTCGAAAACAGCAACATAAAAGTGTTTATTACAGAAAACCAGCCGATTATCGTGGTTTTAACCAGAAAAACAAAGCCTAAAAAATCTACAAAAGATTCCACTTGCCATTAATTATTCGATAATTTTTCAACCAACTTTTCCAACCGTTCGACTCTCCTGCTTAAATCATCAATTTTACGATTTTGCTCATCGATGGTCTTTTGTTGTTCCTGGATAGTTTTTAACAAAACAGGAACAAGAGCATTAAAATCTAAAACATACTTGCCGTTGAATTTTTTGACTAAAAATGGAAACTGCGACTTCAACGTCTCTGGCTCAACATACAACCTTTTTCCATCGCTCAGTACCTTGATTTTACGAATATTTGGTAAAATCTTTCCACTTGCTACTGTCAATTTCGACGGAATCGGCGGCGTAACATTACCATTTACACTTCCAACAGTGTAAATATCACCGCCTTTCTGAATCACCATGGCATTGCCGCGATTACTTGCGTCCGTGCCATTTCCAATTATAAAAATTGGCGCGTTATTGTTCCAGCCATTGTCCGAAGTAGTCGAAGCATTGAACTTCCCAAGTACCAGTGCATAAGCCGAATTGCTCTGTAGCCCTTGACCAAGTAAAAACGAGTATTTGGTGTTCGTCGTGTCTCCGTCACCTACGATTAAATTATAAAGATTTTCGTTCGAAGTAGCGTAAAAGCTGCGATTGCTATTGCCTAAAATGAACGTATAGGGGTTCAAACTGCTGTTACTTTGACCAAAAATCATAGAATACCTGCCATAAATCCCAACATCATTCGATATACCAACAACCTGCGAATAGGACGGTACATAGCTGGGATAGGTCGTGTTTTTACGTAAAGTGTTATTATCGCCAACAACTATGTTGTTGTAGCCATTGACAACATTGCTGCTGCCTAAAATCAAACTAAATTTGCTGTAGCCATTTGTACCGTTGTTGTTCGAACCGATTGTTATTGTGCCGTAATCGCCGTAATAAACAAAATTGCTACCTGTATAAACATGAGGCAGGGTAGTGGTCGAAGCACTACTTAGCAGGACAAAATCACGGTTGCCTAACGAGTCTAAAAATCCGGCATTGCCCGCCGTTGTTGCTGTATGCACCAATAAAGGCAGGGTTTTGTACGTTGTATCCAGAAAAATTTTCGACCCGCTTAGTTTCCACAAACCTGGCTTATTTATCCAATTTGTACCGTCAAAAGTCAAAATATCCCCGTTTTGTGGCGATGAAACCTGTACGTCATACAAATCTGCTAAAGTTGTGTCTAAATCTTGATTCGTCCAATAAGTGCCGTTGAAGCGCAAAATCTGATTTGCTCCTGGCGAAGAAAGCGAAACATCGCTAAGCGTGTTAAGCAGCAAAGTGGTGTTCATCCACGAATTAGAGCTGGAATTGTACATCAAAGCCTGCAAATTTGTGGGCGAAGAAATAGTTACATCAGAAAGTTCATTGAGCGAAGTCGCACCTGCTGTCGATGAACGATTAACCCAATGATGTCCATCCCAGACCAGAATATTGTTCGAATCCAGCGAACTGAGGTTAACGTCCTGCAATTCAGAGAGGTTAATGTTGACTTTGCCGCTCGTACGAACTAAAGTTTGCGCCTGGTCAGACACCAGAGCATAAGGCACAGACAATATTTTGCTTGTGCCTAAGTCAATCATCTCGTTTCCGCTTTGCGAGTTGCCCAGGTCAACACGAATTTTCAAATAATAATCGCCTGCAGAACGGTCTGCCCAGTTGATGTCAGAAAAGCTATCAGCTGTGCCTGCATAGGTGCTTTGTCCGTGACCTATTTCAATGGTAAAAATGCCCAGTTCGTTGGTTGTCGGGTAATGTAGCTCTTGCCAGATGAGATGGCAATTTGAGCTGCAATCTGTACCCTGTAGTATGCTGACTTCTACTGTGATTTGTTTGTTGGCTATAGGGCTGCCATCGCGGTTATGTGCTGCGCCCTGGTAGATAAAACCCTGTGGTACTTGCGCAAGCCCTGTTAGCGCGATTAACGACAGAAGTATTGAGAGGATTTTGGCTTTCATTGTTTTGGAATTTTGATTAGTTTTTGTTGTTGAGCTTTGTTTTTGTTAATGATTATTCGAACGAGGTAAATGCCCTCAGGCAGGTTGCTGAGATTTATGGAAGTTAGAAATGTATGCTGGTTCAGATTGTTTTTTTTGTCGAGGATGTAAAGTTTTTGTCCATTAAGGCTTAAAAGTTCAATTCGCACAGATTTTAGTTTTTGTCTTGAATTTACCTGAATGTGAGTCAAATCTTGTGTTGGATTTGGGTAAACTGCAATATTTGCGTGTATGTTATTTTTGTGGCTGACAGGCAAATTAAGATTATTCGTAATGGGGGTTATGTAGCCGTTTGTACCTGAGCCATAGAGGGCAGAAAAGCCCATTATGCCATAGACGGAGAAATTTGTGTTGTGCTTCTGTGCTGCCCAGTTGGTAATTTGTCCAGAGCTATTGATGTAAACCAGTAAAAGTGCTATGTATAAAAGTTTTTTCATTTCATGACTTTTTTGTTGAATTGTATTTCGACGCGGTTATTTTTACGGCGTCCTTCCAGTGTAGAGTTTGAAGCGATTGGTTCGGCTGCGCCTTTGCCTATAGCAATAATTTGCTGAGGGTTTACGCCTTTTGATATGAGATAGTCAGCAATGGCTCTTGCCCTGGCTTGTGAAAGTTTCAGTTTAAAGCTGGGTGAACCTAAGTTGTCGGTATGTACGGCAATCAGGATTTTGAGTGTTGGGTCTTGTTTTAGCAGTTGTGCGTACTTATCCAGCTCTGCGTAGCTTGAAGGGAGTAATCGAGAGCTATTCAGACCAAAGTTGATTGTTGGAGAAATGATTTTTTGAACCCAGGTGGTTTGCTGGTTATTATTTTGTTCGTTTGTTTGGGGTTGAGGTTGTGGTTGAGGAGCAGGAACTTGTTGTTTTTTCAGGCTATCGATTTGTTGTTGAAGCTGTTTGTCGTGGCGTTGACGGGTAATTTTTTCGCGTTTGATTTGGGTTTCGATGTCGTTTAATTTGTCGTTAATCTTCTGTAAATCAATTTGTTTACTCTTTGTCGGGAAAATTGTTGGTTGTCTAAATTTATCGTTTTGTTTGATTAAAAAGCCGATGTTTAAGCAATGGCTGCCAGCAGAAGACTGCGGCAATCCGTAAATGCCAAAACCGTATTGGTACGAGATAAAAATGTCGTTTCGTACTATGCCGCCAATGCCCAAATTCAGTTGTCCGTTGTAGTCAAAAGTCAGATGTGAGTAAAGCAGCTTTTTGTAATTCAGCATTAAGCCAGCTTGTAAGTCAAACGTCAAGTTCTGGTCTGCAGCGGAATAGATAAATGGCTGTATAGCGAAATTATCGTTTAAATTCAGGTTGTATGAAGCATAAGCGGATAGGATGCGCGAAAGCGTGTAATTTTGCGAATTAATTTTTGCTTTTAGACCTAAAATTTGTGGAGCGTCCAGTGCGAAGTCAAAGTTTTTGAAGTGAACAGCCAAACTAAAGCCTATGTCGCCAGTGTAACCTTGTTTTGAGAGTGTATTGTTTAGCAATGGATCAATGTTGTAGCCAAAATTCCGTGCATTTGCGATGTTGTAATGGATAAGAAAAGCTGAAGGTGTAAGCCCGGCATTTACAAAAAAGTCGTCAGAAAGCTGGATAAAATAAGCATACGTGAACCGGAGAATGGTTTTGTTGAAATTACCAGTGCTTTGTGTCAAAAAGTCAAAACTCGTACCCATTTTAGGCGACAGTGCCGTGCCAATGTAAAAATCAGCTAATTTTGGCGCACCAGGAAAACCTAAAAGCCGTTGTTGTAAGGTTAAAAACGCTTCTGTATTGAGGTTAAATCCGCTGTATGCAGGGAAAGCCGATGCTTTGTTGAAAAGAAACTGGTTGTATTGTGGAAATTGCTGTGCTTTAGCCAAAAACAGAATTAAAAACGCTGATATTGTCAGGACTAATTTTTTCATGATTAAAGATTTTAACGGATTAAGTCAATAAATCCAGTTGCTGTTTTTCGACCTTTTGAGGTGATGATGTAATAATATGTGCCTGCTGGTAGCAGTTTTCCAGATGTTGAATGCCCATCAAATCCGCCAAGGTTTGTATAATGGTCATTACGGTAAACCAGAATCCCGTTTTGGTTGTAAATCAAAACTTTACAGGGTGCAGTAAAAGTGGATAACCCAACTATAAACAAAACGTCATTAACGCCGTCGTTATTTGGTGTGAGGACGTTATTTGCAACTTGTATGCTTAAGGTGTCTCCCGGCGAGGTCGTAGAAGAACCACTGACCGTTATGTCAATGCCTGCTGAGTCAGAACAACCGTACTGGTTTGTAGCCACTACTGCATAATTGCCTGATTCGTAGTAATAAATGGTGTCGTCGGTGTTCTGGGTAAGTTGATTGTTAAAATACCATTGAAACGTCGTATTCGCAGGGTCATCGACCTGGGCTATGAGACGGCTGTTTTGTTGGTCGTTTATAAGCTCTAAATGTGGTCGTGGATTTACGGTTAAAGTAATTGTCGTAGAATCGCTATTGCCTGATGTGTCAGTAATTACCAATTTAACCGTGTACGAACCAGCAGTAAGGTAAATGTGAAATGGATTTTGGGTCCAGGTATCTGTCCCATCGCCGAAAAACCAGTGCGAGGTAACGTAATTGCCTGTACTTGAGTTGGTAAACCAAACCGTATCGCCTACACAATAAGTTAAATCGCTGTGGTCAACGGTTATTTGCGCATTTAATTGGCCGTATGATTTGAAATTTAAGACAAACGATAAAGCTAATATGCTGATTATTAGTTTTTTAAACATAGGCTTAAGAGTTAAATTCTAATTTAAATATTAACAATTTGAGTGCCAAAGAAAATTTGTTTTGATAATACAAACAAGCCATAAAATTCATAAAAAAATCTTAGCTTTGTAAATAAAACAGCTTAAATATTAAATTCGTTGCTTTAATGGCATTTATTTCAAAATTCATATCATCACTGCTGTCAAAGAAAGACAAAAGCGGCTTAAATATCGATTTTGGGAAATATACTGAGGATTTAGACATATCAGAAAACGTAAAAATCTGGCAAGAATTACCTTTGCTTTACGCCAAAGGACAAATTTTTGAATCTTATAAGCTTTTATTCGATTATCTCAAAAATCCTGAGCAGCAAAATCTTAGCTACAAACAAACGGACAAAGGACTGGAATTTGAGTTTTATCAGGGTTCAAAAATTGTTCAAGGCCAAATCATTGACAACAAAATCTTTGCTATATCGCAAATAGCCAGTTTTACAGAGCAATTGCCTTTGTCTTTAGTCGAATTTCTTTTACAGGAAAACCACAAACTACGTTACACTAAATTCGTTAAATCTCAAAATTACATTGCTATTCAGTTAGAGGCTCCTGTTTCGGTTATGCCACCAAAAGCTTTATACCAGGCTTTGCGCGAACTGGCAATCTATGCCGACAGTTACGACGATGTGCTTGTTGAACGTTACCCGTCTCTTCAACCAGTTAATATCCAGCATATTATACCATTGCCAGACCAGGAAGTGAAAGTAAAAATTTCGTATCTGAGGCAGTGGGTAAAATCGACTTTATCTGCTGTTGAAAAACTAAGTAAAGACCGGTATTCTAAAGAACAGAATCAGGGCTTGATTAGCTATTTGCTTTTAGCGCTAATTTACAAAATCTACTATCTAATTGCGCCAGAGGGCGTTTTGCTCGATTTTCTCAGGCAAATGGACAAAATTTTCTGGAATACCGAACAAACTGTCATGAAAAAAAACGATTATCTCTATTCTTCTTTGCAACAGCTTTACCAACAGGACGACAATTATCTACGAAAATCACTTTATCGTGTTAAAGCCACTTTTTCGGTCGTTCCTGTTGTTAAAAATTCTAAAATCGTTGATTTCGTTTCATCTGAGCTGGAAAACATTAATTGGCTACGCACCCATTATCCGGATTATTACTTAAACGCAGCACAGTACATCATCGGTTATCTTAATTTTCACATAGCTCTCAAACCATTGCATCGTGAGCTATTGGATATTTTGTGGCGAATACTGAATAATGATTTCTTCATTGCCCTGGGATATCGAACCAACTTTTTAACCAGAGGCAAAAAACTGAGTTCTTTCAATATCGAATACAATCTAAACCGGATTCTGGCTAAATCCAAAGTCAAGCATTTTCGTTTGAGCAAATTAGATTACTCCAGCATACAACTGTTTATCAAATCGTTTCTTGCGGAATTCATAAATCTTTTGACGAATGAAAACAGAGATTGAAAAATCCATAGCTATAGTTTCGACATACATTTCACGGTTCAGCGGATTTTTTTACCATGGCTACAATATGCTTATTACCAGCTACGAAGCAGTTAGCAACTTTCGAAATGTGATTGTGCGTACTGCACAAATTCCTGCATATAATGCTGCAGTTATTGGTTTTGACCCTGTTTATGATCTGGCTTTTTACAAAGCTCCTTTGCTGCAGCAAGCAGATATTGGTTTTGCAAATACTTATTTACCCAATGTCGGACAGTATCTAAATTTTTTTATTCGAAAAATCGATGGTAGTTTGATGAAATTAACAGGTGTTGTGGTTAAATATGCTGAACAGAAAAATATACCTTTCTTTTTGCTAAAAACAGATTTTACTCAAAAAGCCGCTTTAGGTAGCCTGGTCGTTGATCATGAAAATGTGCCAATAGGCATGGTGGTTAAACTGCAGCACGATAAACTGCGTATTCTGCCTATGAAACACGTTTTAGAGTCAGCTGTGGATTTCGCAGAACAAGACGAATATGCTTTTCGCTGCCCCTACTGCAAACAAATACTTACGCTTAAAGATGTGACTCTGGGAAAATGTAATTACTGCGGACAGATTTTGCCTGAGTTTTTGTATAAAGAAAGACACTATATCCCGGCAAAAAACGAAGATAAAATCGACAAAATTATCCATTTACTGGGCTATGACCCGTTTTTGCTGCGATACGACAAAAACATCTGGACACTGACTAAAAACGGGTTAAATTACTTTGTGCTTTACGATGAAGTATTTTCATCAATCGTGGCTTATACAGCTATTGGACGAATACCGGCGCATTTACCAATCGAGCAAAAAAGCCAGATATTAAACTTTTTAACCGAAACAAATTCCAAACTGAAATCGCTCACACTCAGTTTGAATGGCGATCAGATTTTACTTTCAACAATTTACCTTAGCCTGGACGCACGGGACAACCACGACATTGTGGCGATTTTTGAACAGCTTTTTGAAAAAGCTCCAGAATTACAAAAAGAATTAAACCTGATTACCTCACAGGACTAACCACTCAGCATACGCAACCAGCTGTTATTAAAACACGTTGAAACTCTACATAAATCGATTATTCTATCTCTTCGTCGATTAAATATTCGTTGCGCAAAGGCGAGTTGCGCGAAATCATATCGCCCAAAAAGCCGGTTAAAAACAGCTGCGTACCAAGAATTACTGTCAAAACTCCAAGATAAAACAAAGGCCGGTCAGCTATTTTGGTGATATGTTCGAAAATTTTTAAGTACGAAAGATAAGCCAATATCAAAAATCCTATAAAAAAGCTCAACAACCCCAATGTGCCGAAAAAGTGCATAGGCCGTTTAGAGAAATTCGACATAAATGTAATACTCAACAAATCCAGGAACCCGTGCAAAAATCTGGACCATCCGTACTTAGATTTACCATATTTGCGCGGACGATGCTTAACAACCTTTTCTCCAATACGCTTAAAACCAGCATTTTTCACCAAAATTGGTATATAACGGTGCATATCGCCGTAAACCTCAATTGCTTTTGCTACCTTCTTTTTATAAGCTTTCAAACCACAATTAAAGTCATGTAGCTTTATACCAGATACCAGGCGAGCCGTGAAATTAAATATTTTGCTGGGTAAATTTTTCGATAGCCATGGGTCGTAACGCTTTTTCTTCCAGCAGCTTACCAGATCATAATTTTCCTCTGTTATCATGCGGTAAAATTCTGGAATTTCGTCAGGACTGTCTTGCAAATCTGCATCCATGGTAATTATCACATCGCCTCTTGCTTTCTGGAAACCGACGTGCAAACCCGCAGCTTTACCATAATTACGTTTGAACCTGAATGCACGAATATTGGGATTTTTTTGCTTCAATTGCTTTATAACTTCCCACGAATTGTCTGTACTGCCATCGTCAATGAAAATAATTTCGTATTCAAAACCATTTTCCTTCATGACACGTTCAATCCACTGGGTCAACTCAGGTAAAGATTCTTCTTCATTATATAGCGGTATAACGATTGACAGTTGCATTTTAAAAATCGTTTTTAGGTTTTAAGAACAACTTGAGAAAAATAACATAAAAAATAGCATAAAACACAAACAGAATTTCATAAGTCAGAATTAACGAAAAACTAAAATAAAAACTAAAACCAGAATAAAGCTGCGATTTCATACTATCACCAAAATTCTGCAAAGCAGGGTTATTTGCAAAAAGCAAATCTAAAATAACTTGCTTGCCTTGTGGGTTTATCCAATTGAAATACAACAATGTGAAAAAAACATCATACAACGACACAAAAAAGGCGATTATCAATATAAAACTAAAATATTTCAAGAAATGTTGCTTATAATTTCTAAAATGATACCATCGCAGAACATAATAAACTCCCACAGCCCAGATTAAATATTTAAAATTTGACCAAAAACCGCTGTAACTCACGATAGTCTTTGGCGCAACCAATAATTCTAAAAAATCAAAACTCAAAATCACCAATCCGAAAATGGTACTTATGCGAAGAATATCACGGAAGTGCGTATTTGACGAAAGATTGTTCATACTTTGTTTTTTGCCAAAAATAAAGGTTTTTTCGCCAAAGAAAAAGTTAAGAAATTTTTTTGCTAAAAATTGACAGATTAAACAAAGTTTTTTACATTTGCACCTGGGTAGGCCTTCTGCGGCCAGCTCCCTCCGAATCCCCCAGGTCCGGAAGGAAGCAAGGGTAAGGAGGTTGAGCGGCGCGCCAGAAGTAGCTTACCCACTTTTTTATTGCCTATGCGAGGTAATGTGCCTATGATTCCTTCCCTTTTCTCGTTAAAAATTCCTTTATTGGCTAAATTGCTGGTATTCTTCGATTAGTTTTTTGACATTTGGAAAGTATTTATCAATGTACATGTTGAAATACTTATGCCCGGCATTTTTTACAGTGTGCGTAAGCAGCGTTAAATAGTAATTGAAAAACGTTTTAATTCCTTTGTAATCAAGCACCTGGTTTTGTTTTGCATAATAAAGATTCTCGAAAAAATTTAGAAAATTGTTCAAATCCTTAAGCATCTGAATCTCATCTTCGGAAATATTGACATTATTCGGAGCATATTGCGATTCTTTCTTGCAAAGCTGCTCAATTTCAGCGAATTTATGCGGCCATTTTAAATACGAAATAATGTGATAGTTTTTGTTTATAAATTCATTATGCAGGCTATGCAAAGTGCGGTATTTGTTCCAATTGTTTTCGTCTTTTTTATCTTCGACCGAATCCCAATATTTAAGCAAAGCCAGCGAGCCTAAAGACGCAGTAAAAATATAACCTGAGATTTCCAGGCTTTTGGATAATTTATCCAATTCAGATTTAGAAAATTTTTTGTGCAAAAAATAGCCGAATGATATAATGCTAACAATCGCAATTAGTATGAAAATTATTGACAGGACAGTGAAAAGCTTGTTTCTCATGGCTTTTTGCCAAAATTTAGTAAAAAGTTTTGCAAAACGGAAAGGGGATTTTAAAATATACGTGAATTTTTGAGGAAATTAGTTAAACAGAGCTTTAAGCAATTCGTTCATATTGCTATGACCGCAATGTTTACAGTCGTTGTTTATCTACAACATTTGGATATGCTCCAAGTTTGCCACTGAGATAATATTTCATTGCAGAGACGTTTTTATGCAATTTAAAGTCTGAGAGAGAGTACAGCTCGCTACCGCCTTGCTTGTTCTTGTCTACAAACCATATAACATCACGACGCAGCAAGTCTTGATCTATTAAAAGTGGATTATGTGTTGTAATTATCAACTGGGCGTCCCTGGCTGTACTGACAAACATTTTAGGAAAAATTTTTACTCTAAATTAGATTTGGATAGGCGATAATATTTTTTTGTACTAAGTTGGGTGTACGAAATAGATACTGCAGCAAGCCTTTCATACCCTTTCCCCTTTCAAAAACTCCCTCAGACGCAGGTGCTTAATTCCTTTGTAAGGGTCAAATTGCACCTGGTCCATAGAGATTACGTATTTGGGATGGTTGTCTTTAATGCGTAGCAGGTTACCAAATTCCTTGTCAATAGTGCGCTTGTCTGATAATACGTAAGCGACTTGAAAATAGATAATTTCTGATTGTTTTTTTGCGATAAAATCAATTTCATAACCATTGTATTTGCCGACAGCAACTTGATAACCATCGCTAATTAATTTGCAGAAAACAGCATTTTCAAGAATACCATCTATATCGCCTGGTTTATAGCCTACAAGACTATTGCGCAAACCAAGGTCTGTAAAATAGTGCTTTTCTAATATTTCAAGGAATCTTTTGCCCTGAAGTTCGTAACGCCTTACTTTGTTAATCAAAAATGCGTTTGACAGGTACTTAAGATAGTTTAGTACAACCGAAGGACTAATTTTAAGTCTCTGTGATTTAAGCAAATCAGCTATACTTTTTGCCGAGACAAAATTGCCAATATTATCAGCAAGAAATAAAACTAATCGTTCTAATAGGTCAACCTGGCGGATGTTAAAACGCTTAACAATATCTTTTAGTAAAATAGTTTCAAATACAGTTTTTAGATACTCATTAACAAGCTCTTCTTCCAATCCAATATTATGCAAGTAAGGCATACCACCAAACTGGAGGTATTTATTGACAGCCTCTTGACTGTCAGGTAGATTGTGAAATCTGAGAAATTCGTTATAATCAAGTGGATAAACATGAATTTCAATATAACGGCCTGATAAAAGAGTTGCCAGCTCACCAGAAAGCAATGCCGAGTTGCTGCCAGAAATATAAACATCGTAACCACTGGAGAAAAAGTCAACAACAGCCCTTTGAAACTCTATGATTTCCTGAACTTCGTCTAAGAATATTGCGTTTAGAGAATTTGTCTTAATACGTTTTTTTACAAAGTCAACTAAGTCTTTTGCGTCTTGAATGTTTTGAAATTCAAATTTTTCCTTGTCAACAAATATGATGTTAGCTCGTTCAAAATTTTCTTTAATATAGTCTGCCACTTGTCTGAGCAAATAACTTTTTCCGACACGTCTCTGTCCAACAATGACTTTGATAATCTCTTTGTTAACCAGAGGTTTTATTTTCTCTAAATATTTGGGTCGTGGGATATAAGTTTGCATTGATTAAAAAATTTTAAGTACACTTACAAAAATAAGAAATTTTCTGAAAGTTTTAAGTATACTGAAAACTTTTTCGAAAAAATGTCCGTTGTAGGCGGGGTAAATTTGGTTTTTTCGCTTTTATTTTGGTTTTCAGGTAAATAAAGATCAAATGGCTGCCGATTCCGGCAGCCATTTGACACTCGCCTAATGATTGGATATTTTGAACGATTTATGATGTGAGCTTAAAAAGTTGAAGCCTGTAAATTCGTTTAAGTTCGAGAACTATTTTTGATTATTGCTTTGAGTTTGTTGCGAAGTTTGTGGATTTACAGGAATTGTGGGGGGTACATTGCTTTGGGCGTTTTCCTGTAAGATTGTATATAAGTCGGACTCTTCGGTTTTTGTGGTTGTTTTAGGCAAAGTTATGGTTGCTAAAACAACGAATACAAAGACAGTGATTGCCAGAGTCCAGGTAGAACGTACTAAAAATTTGTTAGTTTGTGCTATTCCGCCGAATTGGTTAGCGTTAATGAAATTCGAAGCAAATCCGCCTTTTGGGTTTTGGATCAGGACAATCAAAATTAGCAGTATACTGGCGATTATTGCTAATATAACAAACAATTTGTACATCGCTTTAGGTTTTAGTTATTAAGTTTTTGTTTTAGCTGATTGATTTTGTTTGCAAAGTAATCTTTTTTTTCTGGTTTTTGCAAAATTAATTTTTGGTAAGTTTCAATGGCTTTGTCGTAAAGTCCCTGGAGTTCGTAGATTTGTGCCATTTTTTCTGTAACAATTTCGACTTCTTTAGTGTGGGGTTCGGACAGGTCGCCTTGTATTGAAGGTTGTTTTGTACGGTCGATAGAAGGTTGCTGTTCGAGGAATTTGTCAATCAGTTCCTGTTGTTTTTTTTTTCGTTCCTGGCGTCGTCTTTGGATTTCTTCTAATATACGGTCTGCTGCGGTTTTATGTTGGCTCGTGGAAGTTTGAGTAGTTGTTGAAGTTTCTGGTTTTGATGTTGTTTCTATTTTTTGTGCCGGTTGTGCTTGTGGTTTTTGCTCAGCAGTTTGTGGTTGTTGGGTTGTTGCTTTTTCTTTGTTTTTTTGTGGTTCAGTAGTTTGAGCTGTTTTAGGTGTTTTGGATGGTTGTTCGCTGGCGGTTTTTTGTTCTGTTTTGTCGGTTTGAGTTTGTTTTTTAGGTTGTTGTGG
>WFZV01000254.1 GCA_015489395.1 Bacteroidales bacterium | reverse complement strand
TTTTTGCACAGCTAATTTTTATCTAAAAATCTAAATTTTAAAACATTGCCACATAAAGGAAAACCCAAGAAGAAAGAACAAAAACTTTTTTACCGTATTAACGAACAAATAAAAGCGCCTGAAGTTAGAGTAGTAGGCGATAATATTGAAGGTGGAAATCAGATTATGCCACTCGAAGACGCTCTGAAACTTGCTGACGAAATGGAATTGGATTTGGTAGAAATTAACCCAAATGCTAATCCACCAATTGTTAAAATAGTCGATTATAGCAAATTTCTTTATGAACAAAAGAAAAAATTAAAAGAACAGGCTAAAAAATCGGCTAAAGTCGAAGTCAAAGAACTTCGTTTTACACCAAATACTGACGATCACGACTTACAATTTAAACTAAATCACGCTCGTAAATTCTTAGAGCAGGGCAATAAGGTCAAAGCTACTGTCTTTTACAAAGGCCGCAGTATCTTGTTTAAAGATAAAGGCCGCGAGCTTTTAGACCGTTTCGTAGAAGCTCTTTCTGATATTGCTGAAGTTGAACAACAACCTAAATTCGAAGGTCGTCGACTCGTTATTTTACTTAAACCTTTGAAAACAACTAAAAAAAATAAATCCGAAAATGCCAAAAACTAAATCTAAAGGTAGCGCTAAAAAGCGTTTCAAAATCTCTGGTACAGGAAAAATACTTCGTAAGCACGCTTTTACAAGTCATAAATTCGCTGCTAAATCTAAACGGCAAAAACGTCGTTTAGGTCATACAACTATCGTCGATAATGTCGATGTTAATAACATTAAGCGTGCGCTTGGACTTAAGTAAAAATCTACTTTTTATCTTCAACTTTTACTCGTTGAAGGTTATAGTTTAAACCAGAGCGCGAGCTACTAAGTGCCTTTAAGGCCGCTTGCGTTCAAAAAACTAAATGCCTATGCCAAGATCAGTTAATCACGTCGCTTCTCGCAGAAGAAGAAAAAAAATCCTTAAGCGTGTACGTGGCTACTGGGGCCGCCGTAAAAACGTCTGGACAGTAGCTAAAAACGCCTACGAAAAGGCGTTGCAATACGCTTACCGCGACCGTCGCAACAAAAAACGCGACTTCCGTAAACTCTGGATTACCCGAATTAATGCCGCTGCACGTCAGCATGGCATGAGCTACTCAGAATTTATGGGTAAACTCAAAAAGGCTAATATCAACCTAAACCGTAAAGTCCTGGCTGATTTAGCCATGAATCATCCTAAAGCCTTTGAGGCTATAGTCGAAAAACTTAAACAAGTCTCTTGAGTATCCACTTTTCTGAGACGATTAACTTAAAAATGCTGGCTGCACCGCAGCCAGCATTTTTTATTTTTCCTGCTCACGATTTGTAGCATTTGACCACTCAGTAAAAAACTGCTCATTTGAAACTAACGTCCTTTATTTTTACGAATTCTTTTTACTGATTTACCCAAAAAAGCTGTTATAATTCGCCAAAAACAGTTAATTTATTTGCTGAAACCACCTGTAAATCATTGTAATATGAAAACTAAAATTGTTCTGCCCTTACTCTTAACAATACTAACTGCAACAAACTTGTTTTCCCAGAAATATTTCATGCCAATCTATAGAGAATTTGAACCTGATGATATAACTAAGATGGATATTGTAGGAATTTATGATTCCATACCTTTACCCGGCTTTATCCAAAAAAATCTAACGAAAATAAAAATGAATTCTTCTCATTACAATATACTGATACTCAGGATAAATGACGCTGTTGTCCATTACAATGTTCTAACTCAAAAACTCGATACTCTATTTTTTGTTTTTCATGAGACTGAAATTTCTAAGCCTGTTTGGTCACAAAACAACGATAAAGTTGCCTTTGTCATTTTTAATCCAGAGATGAAATATGGGTACAAAACACCATTTCGCTTAATCGTTCTAACTTTAAATAATGGGAAAGTTCTGAAAAAAGAGAAATTCAATATCGAAAGCATTGATTACGATTATATGGATGTTGACGATTCTGTATTGTTTTTCAAAGACGAACAAACATTAACTTATTCAGATTATCCCCGGTTCCACGATATTAAACTCAGTTCGCCTAAAGGCTATGAACCAATAAAAACTGATTTTACTTATATACTTTTCCCAAAGAAAAGATACATCTATAAATCCAGATATTTTTACAGAAATCTTGATGAGTATGATTATGCTCTTGTTTTGCATAGATATCTGGTTACCTGTGGCAAAATTACTGATTTAATAACAAGAAAATCAGTAACATGGAAGCTTCCGAAAGTCAAAAATGAAGCATTACAGTGTCTATCTGACTGCGCTGTTTCACCTGATAATTCTAAGTTAGCTGTGTTTAAGATTAGTGATAAAACTAAAGACACTTTTGTAGGTGGCGATTTTTTAATTTATTCTCTTCCTGATTTAAAATTTATCAAAAAAGTACCGGCTAAAGACATTACTATGCCGCCTGCTGACCAATATTACATAGAATTTCATTTCAAAACTAATAACATAATTTGTTATCCTATTTTTGACCAGGAAAAAGGTGACTTTAGCCAGAAATGTATAAAAATTTAATCCTTAAGCGCCGGGCATATAAGTCGATTACTAAAAACAGCAAAATAAGTTACGCTGCTGTTTATAACCTCCACAGCCTATCTTGTAAAAAAGCTATAATTTTTCATTTGTAATGCGAAAAATCCCTGCTTATTTAAACATTCAGCCTTAAATCTGCGAAAAATACACTTTTTTGCGTGGTGTCATTAAATATTTCGTATTTAAAATGTCCGTCTTGCCCAATTTTCGAACGACGTATAGTTAAAATATGCCCAAACTTGCTTTCAGATAAAAACTTACTTTCCATTTCAACCACTCCATTATTTTCCAGCTCCACTGGCAAAACTTCTCTAAGCCATTGAACATAAAAAATATTATTTACATGCTGATTATAGTCCAGATCGCTGCGCCTTACTTTTAATTTAACCTCATAATCAACTTCTTCCAACTTAGACGAAAATTTTCGGGAAAATTCAAGGGTGGTAGACTTGTGCGTTGGCCAGCCGCGAAAAACTTCCTCTGGAATGGCGGCTGGCCGTAACTTCTCTACACTGAAAAACGCCCAGAGCTTTTTTGCACTTCCTATTAATTGTTGGTTTTCATCATAAACTTCATATTCTCTAACAGCTTTAATCTTCTGTATATCAGAAAGCCATGTGCGAATAACAATTTTTTCCTGGTACTGTGGTAATCGCGAAAAATGATATTTTGCACGAACCAAAATCCAGCTATAACCCTGTAAATAAGAATCTAAAATCGACGTATTCCTGGTTGCTACGTGGTGTTCCCCTGCTGTTTCCTGTAAAATTCTAAAAAAACTTGCAGGTGTAAGGTTTTTGCGCAAATCAACATCATACAATTTGACTGTATAAGGCACATCAATGTAATAATCTTCCATTTCAATAAAGGTTTAAAATTTTAGTACGAATCACCAAATTGCAGTAAAAAGGCTTTAATGAAATCATCTATTTCCCCGTCTAAAACGGCTTGAACATTAGACTTTTCAACACCTGTCCGCAAATCTTTTACCATTTTGTACGGATGCAGGACATAGCTACGGATTTGCGAACCCCATTCGATTTTTTTCTTTTGTTTTTCAAGTTCCATCTGCTTTTCCCTGCGTTTCCTTAGCTCCAGCTCATAAAGCTGGGATTTTAAAATTCGCAAAGCATTCTCACGGTTCTGGTGTTGCGACCGTGTTTCAGTGTTTTCCACAACAATTCCGGTTGGAATATGACGTACTCTAACACCTGTTTCGACTTTGTTGACATTCTGCCCTCCTGGACCGCTTGACCGGAATGTTTCCCAGACCAGGTCTGCCGGGTTTATTTCGATTTTTATGGTGTCATCGACCAATGGCGCGACAAATACCGAGGCAAAAGAGGTCTGTCTTTTGCCTTGTGCGTTAAAGGGCGAAATTCGTACTAACCGGTGTACTCCATTTTCGCTTTTGAGGTAACCATAAGCATAATCGCCTTCTATTTGTAAAGTCACACTTTTTACTCCCGCTACTTCGCCTGCTTGATAATCAATTTGCTTGATTTTGTATCCGTTACGTTCAGCCCACCGTAAATACATGCGAAGCAACACACTCGCCCAATCCATGCTTTCCGTCCCTCCTGCGCCTGCCTGGATTTTAAGTATAGCACCCAATTTGTCTTCTTCGTGGCTCAGCATCTTTCGCATTTCAAGCTCTTCGATTTCCTTTGTCGCTTCCTGATAAGCCTGCTCTACTTCTTGTTCGCTCGCTTCGCCTTCGTTAAAAAATTCCCACAGAACTTCAAAGTCTTCTACTTTTTGTTTGGCTTTTTCGTATAATTTAACCCATTCTTTTAGCGTACTTAGTTCTTTTAAAATTTTTTCTGCGTGTTCCTTGTCGCTCCAAAAGTCAGGACTATGTGTAAGTTTTTCTTTTTCAGAGATTTGTGTTAGTTTCCCTTCAATGTCAAAGATACCTCCTCAGCGCAACAAGGCGCTCTCGTAGTTTTTTTACTGTTTCGTCAGTTACCATTTTCAGTTGTATTTTTTACTTTTGTAGCCAAAGATAAATTTTTTTAGTTTATTGTTAAAAACTAAACAGCTTTAAACATAAAGCCTTTTAGGATGTATATCGGTATAAATCAAGATATTACACCATTCAGCGATTCTCTAATAAATCGATTATTTTTGAATACTGCTGTACCCATATTTTATCATAAAGTGTTTGTTAGTTATTCTAAAGTGCCTTTTTGGGATGAACATTACGCTTTTTTTAAAGAAGTAGCTTACAGATTAAATTCGAATTTGCCTTCAAATTTTATGTATTACCCTCGTTTTTTGGTGCGTTTGGTTAATAAGAATAAGTTTTTTAATGGTGCTTTGGTGAAAATAGTCTTTTTTCCTCAGCAAGATGGTTTGCAATTTTTGGCTATCCCACAAAAGTCTGATTTTGAGCGTTTAGCTTTAATTAAAGATAAAATAATTGTACAAAAAACATCCAGGGTTAAACCTGATGGCGGTTTGAATTTTGTACATGCGTACGATTTACACCATTATAATATATACAAAACTGTCGATTTTAAAAGGCCGCTTTTAATTAGTAATAGCCTGGGTAAAGTTCTTGAAAATCAGCTGGGTAGTTTTATTTTGATTGAAAAAAATAATGTTTATTCACCAGATTACAAAAACGGAGCATATTTCAACGCCATTCAACTAAAGGTATTAGAGATTTTACAAAATATGGGATTTAAAATTTATTTTCAACCGTTTGATTATTCCAGGTTTTCATCTGCTTCAGAGGCCTGGATAGTTAATGATAGAGGTATTTACGCACGGGTTGGTATTGATGTGATACGATATCAATATGGTGATTTGAGTCAAAAAGTTTTTGACAAACTATCGGAAATGTTTGATAAAGAGCCTGTTTTAGTTTAACCTTTTTTTAGACTCAAAAAATTTGCTTTTATTATTGCATTAGTCTATATTTGCATTCGCCTTTTGAAGGTAAACGTTCTTAGCAGCACTGAAGATTTGACGAGTTATTTTAATAGAAAAATCAAAATTAGTTTTTTGATTATTTTAAGAAATTAAAACTTGACTTTGAGTAAAAAGTGTTGTATCTTTGCATTCGCTTTTATGATTCGTTCTGGTATTTAT
>WFZV01000253.1 GCA_015489395.1 Bacteroidales bacterium | reverse complement strand
CTATAATAGGGCGCGATGATTTAAGAGTTTTTTTTGCTTTATTAATATTGATAATTGCGTGCAATACATTAATTATCTGTCCGTTAACACGGTATTTCTTGTAGGAATTTTGATTTATTCCGTCTAAAGAAATTATAATTTTATCCAGATTAGCTTTTACTAACTTTAAAGCTGTTTGATAATCAATGAGCTGGGCATTTGTCGCTATACTTGTAAAAATGTTTCGATTTGAAGAATATTTAATCATATCGATTAATTGAGGGTGGAGTAGAGGTTCTCCCTGGAAGTAAATGAATAAGTTTAACAGATAAGGATATAGTGCATCAACGATTTTTTTGAACAAACTAAAATCCATAAAACCTTTGGTGCGAGTCAATAAACCTAAACCAACAGGACATTGGGGACACTTCAAATTACAAAAATTCGTCGGTTCTATAGAAATTGACCACGGACTTCCCCAACGAAAAGGTTTACGGGTGGTGAGACTTATAATGTATGAAATTTTGATTTTTAAGAAATTAAAAAGTTTTTTTAAGGTTATTTTTCTAATAAAAATAGCAAAATCTATAAACTTCATTCAGAAATTATTAAATTTGACCAATTTAAAAGCAAACACTAAAAAAACGAAATATGTCAAAATTCCAATTATTGGAGCAAATTAATTATCCGGAGGATTTGAAACATCTGAGTGTTAAAGAATTACAACAGCTTGCGGAGGAATTGAGGCAATTTATCATCGAGAGCATTTCCCGTACACCAGGACATTTTGGAGCAAGTTTAGGTGTTGTTGAATTAACCATAGCTCTTCATTATGTATTCAATGCTCCTTACGATCGAATAGTTTGGGACGTTGGTCACCAGGCTTATGGTCACAAAATTTTGACAGGACGACGTGAAAAGTTTCATACATTACGACAATTGGGTGGCATAAGCGGTTTTCCTTATATTTTCGAGAGTGAGTACGATGCTTTTAGTGTTGGTCATTCATCGACTTCTATCTCTGCTGCTTTAGGCATGGCAATAGCTGCAAAACTTAAAGGAGAAGAAGACAGGAATATAATCGCTGTAATAGGTGATGGTGCTATGACAGCAGGGTTAGCTTATGAAGGTCTGAATAATGCTGGGGCAAGTAATGCAAATATCCTGATTATTTTGAACGACAATAATATGGCTATTGACCCAAACGTTGGAGCTTTGAGTCGATATTTAGTTAATTTTACAGCTTCACAAACTTATAATAAACTCAAGGAAGAGGTCTGGAATTTATTGGGTGCAGCTAAAAAAGCAGGAAAAAATGTACGTAAAATAATTCAGGGTATTGAAACAGGTTTAAAATCTGCTCTGCTGTGTCAAAGCAACTTTTTTGAGGGATTAAATTTACGATATTTCGGTCCTATCGATGGTCATAATATTGAATTACTGGTAAATACACTAAAACAATTAAAGGACATTAAAGGACCTAAGTTGTTACATATTAAAACCCAGAAGGGTAAAGGCTACAAATATGCTGAATTAGACCAACCAAAATGGCATTCGACGAGCGCTCCGTTTGATATTGCTACAGGAAAACCTATTGTACAGGACAATTCTCCTAAACCACCAAAATTCCAGGATGTTTTCGGCAAAACTATTATAGAGCTTGCCCGGGAAAACGAAAAAATCGTTGCTATAACACCTGCAATGCCAACAGGTTCGTCGTTGCGTTACATGATGCAAGATGAACAATTAAAACATCGAGCATTTGACGTAGGAATAGCAGAACAACATGCGGTTACTTTTGCTGCAGGATTGGCGCGTGAGGGACTTAAGCCATACGTAACGATTTATTCAACGTTTTTACAACGAGCTTATGACCAGGTAATCCACGATGTAGCCTTGCAGAATCTGCCTGTTGTTTTTTGTATTGACAGAGCCGGTCTGGTTGGTGCTGATGGTCCTACACATCACGGAGTTTATGACTTGTCATTTATGCGAGTGGTTCCAAACATGATAGTTTCTGCGCCTATGAACGAAATAGAAATGCGAAATTTGATGTACACAGCACAATTTGTAAATCAGCCAATGTCTATTCGTTATCCACGCGGACGTGGCAGTATAATTGATTGGCAAAAGGATATGGAGCGAATTGAAATAGGCAAGGGACGAAAACTTAAAGACGGAAAAGATATTGCGGTTTTGAGTATAGGTACAGTAGGGGTAGAAGTACAAAAGGCGATAGAACTTTTAGAAGGAGCGCATTATTCAATCGCACATTATGACATGAGGTTTGTTAAACCACTGGATACAGAGATCTTAGACGAAGTTTTTGAGCATTTTGATAAAATTATAACAGTCGAGGAAAATTCAGTAGTAGGCGGTTTTGGTTCGGCAGTTTTAGAATATGCAGCTCAAAAAGGTTATAAAGGTGAGATCAGGATTTTGGGTGTAAAGGATGAGTTTATTGAACATGGAAAACCAGAGGAATTAAGGCAAATCTGTGGAATCGACAGTCAGGGAATAGCACGGGCGATTAAAGATTTCGTAGAGACACGTAAAGCAACACCTAAGTTAAAATACGATTTGAATAAAAATTAATTGGCAACCTCAATAACTATACGCTGTTGTTTTTGAATTTATAAAAGGCTTTAAAGAAAAGCCAACAAAAAAAGCGGCGTTAGGCTCTGCCTTACGCCGCTTTTCGTTTTGCGATGGAGGGAAATTTGTTACTCTGCGTTTTGAGGTTGAAATTGTCTTGTGCCTAATTCTCTATCCAATAGGAACAGACCGTTAGTATTGTCATTAATTAGTTTAAGATTGTCGATAATTTCTCGTACATTAGCTTCTTCTTCAACTTGTTCATCAATAAACCACTGTAAGAAATTATAAGTTGCTCTATCCTTAAGTTCTTCAGACAAATCCACTAATTCGTTAATACGTGATGTTATGTGTTGTTCGTGTTTTAAAGTATCTTCAAGTGCATGGAGTGGAGAATTCCATTTATTAGGCGGCTGTTCGATAGCTAACAATTTTATTTCTGCGCCTTGAGCTAATAAGTAATTGTAAAATTTCATTGCATGCTCCATTTCTTCCTGAAACTGTACTTTCATCCAGTTGGCAAAGCCTTTTAAACCAATAGATTCGAACCAGCTTGACATTGATAGGTAAAGATATGCTGAGTACATTTCTTCGTTGATTTGTTTGTTTAAAGCATCGATCATTTTTTGTTGTAACATAATTGTTGAATTTTAGAGTTTACGCTAATATACTTGTTTATTTTTTGAAAACAAAGCCTAAGTTTAAATTAGCACAATCAGATTGACATAATTCTCCAGGTACCCAGCCTTTAGATTTAAAATCTAAACCTATGTAAAAACCGTAGCTATGGTAAAAATGTTCGAACTGGAGAGATAGCTGAGCAGTAGGAGTAAATGATTGGTCGAAATATCTTAAGTTAGACGGCTCAAACGCTAAAAATGTTTTATAAGTGATAAAGTTGTTCTTAATTTTGTGTTTGTAAATTTCTAAGCCAAATCCAGGAAGCCATAAGTTTTTATTTCTAAATAGATAAAAATCGAATAAAAAGTTGTCTCGAGATTTTATAAAGATTTGATTGTTAATGGTATAACCGAAGCTTGTTAAATAGTGGTGTAAGGCAAAGTTGAAATTTATGTTATTATTTAGTTTAATTTCGTTTATACCAATTAAGAATGGAGAGGCTAAATTTATAAATTGCAGGTATCCCTGACGTTTAAGAAAATAATATGCTTCAGGGTCAAGGTCGTTTGGTTTAATATATCTGTCTATTCCATTACCGTATGGATGTAAGCCACGGGCTGTGTAAGGTGTATCAGGGTTAAATAAATCATAAGCCCATGCTGTAAAATCTAATCCAATGAAATCTCTGTCTTTAATTTCAGGTTCATGTTGGTTGGATTCGTTTGTAATATTAATAGCCTGGTCAGTATGGCACATAAAAACATACGAAATTACATTAAGCGTTATGTTTAATTCTGACAGCCAATAGGGAATGTTTTGGTTTAAAAATATCGAGCGTTTTTGCAGTTGCTTGATAAGCATGTATTCTCCTTCAATACCAGCCTCACTGATTCTAACAAAGTCTTGCGGATGCTTTCTTTTAAAATCGATTAAGGCTCTGTCAGTTACATTATTTACGCTAATTAGCTGGGAAAAAAGAGGAAAGTCATATACCTGATCGTGAGATGCAATACCATAATATGTTAATAAAGAACGATGGTATTCTTCATGTAGCCAGGAATCTCCGAAAGGTAGATAAGTAAGTCCAATTTCTATGGCAAAATAAGATGATAGATTTGCCAAATATGCCAATAATTTGTGTTTAAAAAGTTTGTTCCAATTTATTTTACTATGCCAATAATATACGAAGTTATAAAATGACTCAGTAGTTTTTAAAGATTGGGACATTGACGGAGATAATAAATACTGGTAGTTGTATAAATCTATGCTGTGTCTAATGTATGGATAGTCGATGGGTTCAAAGTAGTAAAGCTGTTTTATAGTATCCTGGCTGAAGACATGCAGATTTAAAATGATAAATATGCAAAAAAGTAAAAATTTACGAATCATTGCTTAATACATGAAGATTTAAGGAGCAACGGAAAAATTAAAAAAGTTTTAAAAAACTTGGAATATAAAAGCGATATTTTATATCTTTGTAGCGCAAATTTGATGGTGCCTTAGCTCAGGTGGTAGAGCACGGGACTGAAAATCCCGGTGTCCCTGGTTCAAGTCCAGGAGGCACCACCGGCCGGGTAAAATCCCGGCTTTTTTATTTTAATAATCTGTAGGTTTTAGGCTGAAAAAATTTTTATCTGTCAACTTTAATTCGAATAAAATTTTATTTGCTAAAGAGCTTGAGCCTATCCTAAATAGCTCAGGGTTAATCCATTCTTCTCCCAGGATATTTTTAACAATTGTCATAAATTCAAAAGCTTTCAATGCGGACGAGACTCCTCCTGCAGGTTTAATTCCTACTTTTTTATTTGTTCTATCGTAAAAGTCTTTAGCGGCTAAAGACATAATGTAGATGGCATCATGCGTAGCTCCTATTTTTTCTTTTCCTGTTGATGTTTTTATGAAATCTGCACCGGCTTCCATGGCTAAAATGGAAGCTTTGTAAATAAGTTCAGCATCTTGCAAAGTGCCGGTTTCTAAAATAACTTTTAGAATAACATCTTTTGCAATTTGCTTAAGTTCTTGTATTTCTTTAAAGACCAATTCGTAACGTTGGTCTAAAAATTCTCCTACAGAAATAACCATGTCTACTTCTTTAGCTCCAGCGTCAATAGCCATTTTAGTTTCTAATTTTTTTACTTCCAAAAATGTTTGCGATGAAGGGAAATTCCCTACTACTGCAGCAGGCTTAACTGTTTCATCAGTAAGATTATTTACAACAGCAGGTATAAATCGAGGATAAACCATGATTGCCGCTACATTTTTAATGTTAAATACAGGCTGGATATGATTCACCTGGCGTGTAACCTTTGCAATGCCCTGGTAAAAATCAGTGATGTTGAGAAAAGTCAAGTCGATCATTGAGAAAATTTGTTCGAGATAGCTTTCATTGTAAAGTTGGTGAGCTTGTTCGATGTAGTTTTTTAAATTTTCGTGCAGCTCAACCAGGTTTAGTTGTTGACGGTAGTTTTTGAATATTTGTTCCATGTTTTATAGTTTTAAAATTTACAGCTATTGCAATCATAGTCTAAATTATTGTCAAGAATTTTCTGTGTAGTTCGTGGGCAATAAATTTTTCTACGGCGCATTTCCTTGTTATGTCCAATTCGATAATCAGGAAAGCTTTTGTGATGCGAGAAAAGAATTCTTATCGAAAATCCGAACACGACAAGCGCTAAAATTATGATACTTAATAAGAAACTTAGCCAAAACATGAGAAATTAGTTTGTTGTTTTTACAAAAGTACAATTTTTAATGAAAATTCGTTTTTTATTCTTCTAAAGTTCTTAAGTGCCAATTTTGGTTGTAAAAAACATAAGTATTAATTTCGTTCGGAGAAGAAAACGCTAATTTTATGATTTCCATAATAGTCGCAATGGATGAACAGAATGGTATTGGAAAGAATAATAAGCTTTTGACGCATTTACCAAATGATTTAAAGTGGTTTAAAAAGCTTACGACAAACCATACAGTAATTATGGGACGAAAGACTTATGAGTCGCTTCCTAATGGAGCTTTACCTAATCGAAAAAATATAGTTTTATCACGTACTTTAAAAAGTCTTCCTGATGCTATTGTTGTTAATAGTTTTGAGCAAGTTAAGAAGCTTTTAGATGAACAGGAAGAAAATTTTGTGATTGGAGGCGCACAAATTTATAGGCTTTTCTTGCCATTAGCCCAAATGCTTTATATAACAAAAATTCACCATGTATTTAATGCAGATACATATTTTCCGCAAATAGATTTTAGCAAGTGGGAATTAATAAAAAAGATTTTTAATCCTTCTGATGAAAAAAACAAATATGCTCATACATTTCTGATTTACAAACGAAAAAAATAAAATGTTATGTTTAAAAAATTTCCTCGTACGTTTTGGGTTGCCAACTTAATTGAATTGTTTGAACGTTGGGGATGGTACGGTTTGTTCAATGTTTTAGCAATTTATTTAACCACAGTTTTAGGTTTTACCCAGGAACAGAAAGGCTATTTAATGGGGATAATAACATCAATGGTTTACTTTCTTCCTGTATTTACTGGTGCTATTTCAGATAAGTTCGGGTATAAGAAAAGTCTTTTGGTAGCTTTTAGTCTGTATTTTATTGGCTTTTTCTTAATGAGTAAAATGAGTACTTATGGTGCAGTTTTCCTGTCGTTTGCAATAGTTGGATTGGGTGCAGCAATTTTTAAGCCTATAGTTTCAGCGACTATTTCTAAAACCACAAATGAGAAAACGGCGATTTTAGGATTTGGTATTTTTTATATGATGGTAAACTTTGGAGCATTAGTTGGCCCAGTAATATCTTCTAAGTTGAGGGATATTAATTGGTCGTATGTTTTTTATTCGTCCATGTTCGCAGTTGCAGTGAATATACTTTTAGTGATTTTCTTTTATAAAGAACCAGGACGAGTCCCTAATCAAGATTCAGTTTGGACCTCGATTGCAAAAATTGCTAAAAATATCTGGATTGCAATTATAGATTGGAAGTTTTTAATTTTTCTTCTTTTAATTGTAGGCTTTTGGACGATGTACAACCAGTTGTTTTTTACATTACCTGTATTTGTTGAGCAATGGGTCGATACGAGCATTTTGTATCATGCTCTTTATAATGTCTGGCCAGGGCTTGCTAAATTCATAGGGAATGGACATGGTGCTGTTAATCCAGAGATGCTGTTAAATATGGATGCGTTTTTTATTGTGCTGTTTCAATTAATTATTTCGAGTATTGTAACAAAAATGCAGCCTATAAAAGCAATGGTAATCGGTTTTTTTATAGCCTCTATAGGAATTTCTTTGATGTTTATGTTGCGTAATCCAATTTTAATTGTTTTAGCAATTTTAGTTTTCTCCATAGGTGAGATGACAGGTTCACCTACAATAACTTCTTATATAGGCTTAATAGCTCCTCAAGATAAAAAGGCTTTATACATGGGAATGTCGTTTTTGCCTGTTGCTGGTGGTAATTTTTTAGGTGGTTATATTTCTGGAACTGTATATCAAAAAATTGCTGACAGGGCTACTTTAGCTTTAAAATATTTGCAAAGTAAAGGTATAGAAGTGCCAAAAGGGCTGCATGGCGAAAAAATTTTTGATTATGCTGTGGACAAATTGCACGTTCCGTCACAGCGTTTAACAGATATTTTATGGCAAACTTACCATCCTGACCATATCTGGTATTTATTTACAGGGATTGGTTTAATTACTGTTGTAGGTCTAATTTTGTACGATTATTTAATTCTTAGACCAAAAAGAAAAGCTGAGCTGAACAGAGGTTAGAGCTAAAGTTATGCTAATACCATGCGATAAATATACGATTAGATTTTGTGAGGAATTTGAAAGTTTAAAGTTAACAAAAATGAGCGTTGTTGTGTAAAAATAGTAATGTGGCACTTTATATTAGAGACGATAAAAAATGCGGAGGGCGCGGCTATGCCGCGCCCTCCGCACGTTTGCTACAATTTAGATAAAAATCGATTTATTCTTTAACTCGTTCAATATATTTACCATCGCGGGTATCAACTTTGATTTTGTCGCCAGTATTGATAAATAAAGGCACTTTAATTTCTGCGCCTGTTTCTAATTTAGCCGGTTTCAATGCTGTACCGCTTGCAGTATCGCCTTTTACACCTGGTTCTGTATATACGACTTCTAAAACTACAGCTATTGGTAATTCTGCGTATAGAGGTGTGCCGTCGTGTAAGAGAATATTAACTTGTTCGCCTTCTTTAAGGAATTGCGCACCGTCGATTAAATCTTCTTGCAGAGTGATTTCTTCGTATGTTTCCATATCCATAAAGTGGTAGCCTAAATCGTCTTTATACAAATATTGGTAAGGTTTATAGTCTAATTGCACGATATCAATTTTATGTCCTGCATTGAAAGTATATTCAATAACACGACCGCCAGGAATTTCTTTTAATTTACAACGAACAATTGCACCACCACGGCCTCGTTTTTCGTGGGAAAAGTCAATAATACGATACAGTTTGTCGTTTAGCTTAATAGTAAGTCCTTTACGAATATCTGATGTAGTTGCCATAAGAAAAATTTTTTAAATTTGTCAGACAAAGCTATTAAAATTTAGGTTTTTACAAAAACAATCGAATTATTTAAATAAATCAGCTAACTCTTTATAGGTATTTCTGTCCGACAGAAATGTAAAGAAGTTGTCTTGTAATTCAAGCAAAAGATTAATGCCAGCTATTTGATGTTTACAAACACCTTCAACGTCATCATCACAACTACACTTTGAATATACGATATTATTTTTGACTATGAACTCTGTTGTTACGTATTGGTAACGCACTTTAAGCTTTAGCTTGATGTAATTATGTTTAAGTTGAACAAGTTTAAAATCAATAGGTAAGTAGTCTGGCAAGTTATGGTTAACATGAAATTTATTTAATTCACTAACCTTTCCGATAGTTATTGGTTTATCAGGCTTACGTTTGTAATACTCTAAAATTTTAAGCAAAGTTTTAGAATTCTTGAACGCCATAGCAAAAAAGCCTGCAGCGTAAGTGTGTTGACAATTTCTTACCCCACATGTACAATCAACGACTAATGGAAAATGGTCGTATAAAGGGAAAGTTACAGTATGCTCGTCGACATCCACTTCAAGGATTTTTAACAAAGGATTAAACCAGCGTAATTTTGTGTGCTGGTATTTGTTTAAAAGCCTGCCGAAAGCGACTTCTTCAAGTTCTGAGTTTTTCATTGTTTCCATGAAGGTAGTTATACCGCGCATTTTTATTTCCTTTTCTGGTAGAGTGGGGTAATAGCGGTTATTATATTCATCTAATAATTTTTGGAAATTATTACGTAGGTAAAAAAGTGCTGCAACTCCATGTTTGCAAAGTCCTTTATCATAAGGGCAATCGCATTTGACAGATATTGTGGGCGATGTAATATCTTTTATTTCGACATTATATGGCCATTCTGCAGAACCTTGCACCTGGAATTTAGCTGTTCTTGTCCGGAAATCCATTTCAGCGTTAACAATTTGCCCTGAAACGTAATATAGAAACCCCCTATCGCGTATTAGAGGTTTAGCTGTATGTATTAACTCTGTAATGTGATGAAGGTCATGTTTTTGTGTCATGATTTAGTTTTTAAAAAATTAATTAAATCACAACAAAACTTGTTCCAAAAGGTTGTTAATTTTTTTCAGCAACAGCTATTGTTTTTCTTATGATTTTTCTGTAGCCATCTGGAGTATACAGTTTTATAATAAGAACATAGAACCCTCTTTTTAGTTTTTGATCAAAATCGTCTGTGCCGTCCCAAAGGAAGGTTTGTTTTTCTGATATTGATTGATTGGTAATTAGCTTTTTCACTATGACTCCGGATTTATTAGTTACTATAATTGTACAAAATGTGTTTGTTTTTGGAGCTTTTATTGTTATGTGCATGACATCTTGATAGTTATCGTTATCAGGAGAAATAATATTTGAACTTAAACTTACTAAATCGTTAGTTTTTAAGCTGTCAGGGTTAAAGTATTGAGAATTTTTCATTGATGGAGTTCCGTAATTTACTGTTGATGCAGCAGATGTCCAATTGTTAGGGTCTAATGAAGGCAAATCAGGGTTAATACGTTCCAGAGCAACGCCTTCGGGATTTGAGATGAGTTTATTGTGCATTTTTTCGTTGTATTCCACATAATCGATGAGTTTTTGTTTATTTGTTAGTAATGCTATGTTTCCTCCGTCGTTATACATTTTAGGAAGGTCGCTTTGTAAAAAGTTATTGCCGTGAACTGGATAAGTTAATTTAACGTTTTCTGTGTCTGTGGTTATAGTTAGATAATCATGCGGTTTTAGTATAAGTTTAGGATTATTCGAAAGTTTTACGATGTTTTGGTAGTTACCATCGACCAGGTTTGCTAATTTTAAGTTTTGAAGCTGTACAGGATAATCGGTTTTGTTAAATAATTCAATGTACCGTGCGCAGTCAGGATAAGGATTAAAAAGAATTTCGTTAATTACTATTTGGCCGCTATCTGGTATGAAATAAATAAAATCTGTGTCAGTTTGTTGCATAGGATTGTTGTATATGTCAGTTAAATTGGATATTTGCAAATTATTGTTGCCATTTGTGAAAGTTTGAGCAAATTCAAGGTAAACCTGGCTTGAATCTTTAGAATTTAGTAGGATAAACAGAGGATTTTTCTCGTTGTTTAACAGATAGTTAGTTTTATTGTAAACAGAATTTTCAGATGGTTTTTCGGAGAATTTAAGTACAAGTAAATTTGAATCTAAAACGAGTAAGTCTTTTAGGTGGATTCGATAGTAAATGAAAGTTGTATCGTAAGGTGAAAGCGGTTGAGTACAATTGTCGAGAATGTCATTAATTGTTAAGTGGTTTGTTGATTTGTTCTGGAGTTGTTTTTTGAAAGTTAATATAAAATCCTGGAAATTAGTTGTTTGAATGTTTACAGGCTTTTGTGTGTTTAGCAAATAATTATTCGTGTCCAGTACAGAGCTGTTTGTAATTATTTGCGAGTATGAGACTAACAGTTGTTTTGCGTTTGCAATATAAACATGTTTGATAGTTGGATGAGGAAAGTTTTGTGAAGTCGTGTAAGTACTATTGATTTTGTTTGGTGTTCCTCCTTTGAGATCATTTGAGGCTGTCCACAACTGATTGCTCTGGCAAAGAATACGTGGATTTTGTTTTTCCAAAGACCATCCGCCCTTTTCTTTGTCTGCGTCGTCAAACCATGATTTGTCGATGTTGACAGCGTCTATAATGTTACCTTCATTGTCTTTTAGTAAATAAAGTCCGTCTGTGATTTCTGTTTCGCTAATTAAACCCAGAACATTTCCCTCGAAGTTGTTAGCTGCAGTTTCAGATGTAAGTAAGAGATAAGATTTAGGCTTAATAGGTATTTCTGGTAAAGTATAGGTTTTCGCGGATGGGGTAATAAGGTTCCAGTTTTTTAGCCAAATAGTAAAATCTGAGTTGTTGTAAAGTTCAATATACTTGTGTGCTGGCAGACCTTGAGGTTGTGGCGAGACATCTATCATAAATTCGTTGAAAACAATATCGCCGTTTTTAGTAAGATGATATGCAAATGTTTGTACTGTGCTGTCGATAAGATTGTTGTTTAGATCGCATATACTGTCTATGCTTAAATGGTAGATCGAGTCGTTCAAAAAGTCTTGAGCAAAGATTAAATAAACTTCATTAGGCTTATTATCGCTTCTCAAAGCGACGTTAGGATGTTCGTTGTTTTCTAAAATTGTGTAATTATTAATGTTTTGAGCGCTAATTTTGTTGACGTTTTCAGAGAAAAATAATTTTAGCTCGTTGGATGTAATTGGTTCAATGTCTTTTAGATGTATTTTTTGGTAATTGAATGTTAGTGTAGTATCGTTCATGGTATTGTTGCAGTAGTCTTGTAAGTTGCGCACAAGTAAAGTGTTTTGTCCATTATTAAAATTGTTGGCAAATGTTAAGTCAATGGCATTTGCGTTTTGTTGATCTATCTGGATTCTAAGCGCAGTGAATGAGTTGTTTATGATGAAGTTTAGTTGATTATCAGCTGATTGCGGTGATATTGGTTTGTTGAATTTTAAAATCAATTCGCGAGAGGAAACGATTTCAAGCTGGGTTATTATTGGTTTTGTTGTGTCCTGGTTATGGGCAAAAACTGAGTTTATAAAGCCCGGAGTACCACCAATAGGATTTGTGCTAACATGCCAGTTGTTTTGTTGGTAGCAAAGATTATTCGGATCAATCCGTTCCACTGACCATCCACCAGTGTTGTGTGAATCAGAATTGTAGAAGTCTGTTGAATAGGTAATTTGATCAATGACTTGATTTAGTTCGTTAAAGATTTTAATTGTTTTGCCAGTAGTGGTTAAATATGATTCGTTTAAAACCGGAATAATTTGCCCGAAATTTTGAAAATCATTGGAAGCATTGTTACTGCAAATAATAGCATAATTGTGTGCTTGCAAGATTGTGTTTGGAAAATCTACTTTTGGACTTGTGCCGATTTGGAGCTTCCAGTTGGTCAGATTAATATCAACGTTTGTACGGTTATAAATTTCGATGTATTTATGTGCTGGTAGGGCAGGAGGCTCAGGATTGACATCGAACATAATTTCGTTAATCACTACATCATAGGACTTAGC
>WFZV01000252.1 GCA_015489395.1 Bacteroidales bacterium | reverse complement strand
ATTAATACCTTTTTCATTTTTGTGAATTTTTAAGTTTTATTTGGTCAAAGCTAAAAATTTTCCACTGAATCAAAAATAAATTAATTCAACTTATCTGTTTAAATTTAAAGCTTATTGCAAATACTTTTTTTTTTTTTTTTTTATTAGAATTTTAATTTTGCTTAAAAATTAACCATTCTTTCTTAATTCTTTTCGATTAAATCGCTGATTACAAGAATATTACGCTCGCCCTTTCCTCCTGCGAACTGCTAAAAACTTATTTTTTACTTTTAAACCTTTTATTTTTACGAGCTAATTTCGCATTTTTGTAAAAAAATCAATTATGTACATACTCAAAACCGATACATCAAACACTGTCACTGAATATTTGCAACTTCGCGACGATGATTTTGCCCTTTGCCAGTACATAAAGCTTTCTCTTTTGCCTAAAATCGCTTCGCAATGGATCAAAAAATATAATTTCAACATCAGCGAAAAGGAACTGATTGACAAAATAATGGCAGCTCCATACAACAAGGTTGTTAAAATTTGACCCATGTACATTGATTTTAAACAAGCAAATATCGGCTATGACGAAAAAATTATCCTAAAACAAGTTGACTTCACACTGGACCGACAGCAATTCGTCTTCCTTACCGGTAAAATCGGCAGTGGTAAATCTACTTTTCTAAAAAGCATTTACGTTGAGGCTAAAATCTTTTCTGCTCAAACTGCACAGGTTCTTGACTTTAACCTGCTAAAAATCCGAAAACGCAAAATCCCACGACTTCGCCGACAAATCGGCTTCATTTTCCAGGACTTTAAATTCCTCATGGACAAAAACGTGTACGAAAATTTAAGATTCGTTCTGCGAGCTACTGGTTGGAATAACGAAATCAAAATCCGGCGTCGTATCCACGAAGTACTTAAAGCCGTTGATATGCTTGAATATCAAAATGCTATGACGTTTGAACTCTCCGGCGGTCAACAACAAAAAATCGCTATCGCACGCGCATTACTCAATAACCCCAAAATCATACTGGCAGACGAACCAACAGGCAACTTAGACCCGCAAGCTTCTGTGCAAATTACAAACCTTCTCTTTGAACTATCACAAAAATTCGACACCAGCGTTATTATGGCAACTCACGACTTAACCGTGATTAACTCGATACCTGCACAACCTACCTATTTAGTCGAAAATTCCCACATCACAAAAATCAAATAATCTGCAAAAAACTTTTATTTTTCGTTAAATACCTGGAAACCTAAACTTTCCCTAAAAACAGTCACCCAAAAATTTACTGCGCTGCGACGATTAATATTCCACATCAATCATCAAACCATCTTTCTGTCGCAAAAGCAAAAAATCTAAAACAGTCATTGCTGCCATTGCCTGTACCACCGGCACAGCACGCGGAACAGGACACGGGTCATGCCGCCCACCCGGTCGATAACGTACCTTTTTCAACTGACGGTCTACCGTCTGCTGCTCTTTAAAAATTGTAGAAACAGGCTTAAACGCCACTCGAAAAACGATATCCATGCCGTTGGTGATACCGGCTTGAATGCCGCCACTATTGTTCGTTTTTGTAATTAAATTACCTCGCTCATCGATATCGAACAGGTCATTATGCTCTGAACCTTTCATTTGTACTGCAGAAAAGCCTGAACCAAACTCAAAGCCTTTTGTGGCAGGTATGCTTAACATAGCATAAGCCAAACGCGCAGAGAATTTATCGTAAATCGGCTCTCCGAGACCTGCTGGAACACCTTGAATAACGCCTGTTACAACACCGCCGACTGTGTCGCCTTGTTGTTTTGCTTTCAAAATTTCCTGACGCATCATGTCCGCCAAACGCTCGTCCGGGCAACGTACGTCATTAGCGTAAATTTTTGTCAAATTTAGCTCTGTATAAGCTTTTTGTAGGCTAATGCTGCCTATTTGCGAAGTATAAGCAAAAACTTTTATGCCAAACTTGTCTAAAATCTGCATGGCAATCGCTCCAGCTACCACTCTTACTGCAGTCTCACGGGCAGAATAGCGACCACTGCCACGCCAGTCGCGAATACCATATTTTTTTTCGTAAGTGAAATCACCATGTGACGGACGGTATAAATCTTTCAAATTTTCGTAATCTGATGAGCGATACTCTTTATTGTAAATCACAAAAGCTATTGGCGCACCGGTTGTTTTACCTTTGAAAATGCCTGAAAGAAACTGTACTTTATCCTGTTCTTGTCGCTGTGAAAAGAGCAGGGAAGTGCCTGGACGTCGCAAATCGACAAATTTTTGCACCTGCTCAAAATCTATCGCAAAATTGGGCGGACAACCGTCAATAACTCCTCCGATAGCTTTTCCATGCGATTCTCCAAATGTGGTAAGACGAAACAATCTGCCAAAAGTATTCATTTTAACGGAATTTGACTCCTAAAATTGTTATGTCGTCACGCTGTGGCTGGTCTTGTTTAAAGTCGTTCAGGACTTTTTCGATATAATCCTGCTGTTTTTCAAGGTCAAAATCTTTTACTTCATTGAGTAAGTCCAAAAATCTTGGTGTACCAAAGCGTTTGCGTTTACGGTTATTTTGATCCATTATTCCGTCAGAAGTCAAATAAATAATATCGCCACCGGTCAAACGGATAAATTTATTTCTAAATTCTACCGGGCTTTGCATAGCGCGCTTACCGCCAACAGGTTTACGATCGCCTTTAATCATTTTTACCTGGCCCTCCGAACGTTTGTAATAAAACAATGGACGTTTTGCGCCACCGAAAGTTATGTTATATTCATTGGTCTCTGTCTGATGGTCGATTCTGACCAGGCAAACGTCCATACCATCGTTATTATCGGACTGCCGCTGGTTTAATGCCTCAATAACAGTCTCATTTAGTTTTCGTAAAATTTCTTCAGGAGAAGTTATGCGTTTTTCTAAAATAATTTCGCTCAACAGACGGCTGGCTATCAATGACATAAAAGCACCAGGTACGCCATGTCCTGTACAATCGACGACAGCCAGGTAGTATTGGTTTTCAGCCGTTCTGGCAAACCAGTAAAAATCGCCAGATACAATGTCACGTGGCTTGTAGATTATGAAAACGTCAAAATATTTCTCTAATTCCTGCTTAGGAGGCAGTATAGCGCTTTGGATAGTTTGTGCGTAACGTATAGAGTCTTTGATAAGTTTGTTTTGAAATTCGATTTGTTCTTTCTGTTCCTGTAAAGTATCGCGCTGACGGCGTAGTTCTTCGTTGATTTGACGGATTTGCCGTTCTTGCTCTTTGAGTTTAGTGATGTCTGTTTCGATTGCAAAAACTTTGACCACTTCGTCCTTTTCGTTGAGAATTGGCGTCAAAGAAGTTTGCACCCAGATTATACGTCCATCACGGGTTTGGTTACGTGCTTCGTAAGTAACTGTTTTTTTAGTATTTATGCAATGCTCGAAAAATTGTCTGATTTTAGGATGTGAGCTAATTTCCAATAGATTTTGTCCAAGGTTGTTGATAAGTAATTGTAAGGTATATCCGTACATTCTCGTAAAGCCAGCATTTACCCATTCAATATTGCCCTTTTTATCCATGATAATGACAGAGTTGTTGGTTCTGGAAGCTACCAGTGAGAGTTTTTCCAGTTCCTTGTTAAATTCTTCTAACTGTTGCGCCTGAATCTGCAGCTCATTTTTCTGCTGCATAATTTGTTCGTTCTTTTGTTGTAAAACTCTGTTAAGTCTTTTTATTCGCTGATACCACCTGAAGATTATGATTAACAAAATCAAAACGATAATTGAGAAAGTAGCTGAAAGTATGATTATTATACGCTGGCTTTTTATCATCAATTTCTGACTGCGAAGAATACGTTTTTGCCTGGTGATCTCCTTTAGTTTTTGAGCAAGCTCCTGTTCTTTTAATTTTAATTCTTTTTGTCTTTGCTTAATTATCCGGGTTTTCTCCTTAATTATTTCCTGCTTTTGCTTGATTTGCCTGTTTTGTTCGGACAAAATAAGCTCATTTCGTTTCAAAATATCTTCTTGTTGCTTGATGAGCGAACTGAGATGTCCGGATTTTTGTCGCTCTTGTTCTAATTGTTGTTCCTTGACTTTAAGCTCTTTACGCTGGCGCGAAAGTTCCCTGTTTAATTTTTCTAATTCTTTTTCTTTTTGTGCTAAAATCTGTTTTTGTTTAACCAATGAATCCTGTTGTAGATTTAACATCTTCTCTTTAGCCAGCAATTCACGTTCTTTTTTTCGAAGCAACCCCTGGATATCAACTCGTGAACCACCAAGTTTGAGTAATGCCTCATCAAGTTTAAGCCCTGACTGCTTTATGTTAAAACTATTTATCTCAAACTGTTGCTCGCGGCTTTTTAAAATCAAATTAACCATTATATAATCCTTATTATCAGCTCGATACGAAATTACTAATATTGGCAATTTCTCAACCTGCTTCATTAAACTCGGAAGATAATCGTTCTTATTGTTCTCAACATAAATGATGTGGACCAAATGATATGGTATTTGCGAAAGACGGGAATAACTTTTGACTATAAAAGGCTTATTTTTAATTAAAATATGATTTTTAGCTAATTTGTTTAAATAATAAGCAATTGACGTTGAACGACCATAAACTGCAATAAAAAAAGTATCGATTTTATCTTCGTTTGGCCAGGTAACCTTTTTAGCGATATTAATTATCCAATGAGCTTTGTAATCGTCCGGATCAAGCTGCGAAAAGCCTCTAAAACTGAAAACAACGACTAACAAAGATATGTATAAATATCGCCTCAAATGCTTTAAATTTTTATATTCAATATTACAAAAATTACTTTATTTCAACAAATAAACAAATCTGCAATAACAAAAGTTGCATAAATTACGCTTGCATACCCATTTACTGTGAAAAATGCTACATTAACTTTCGATAAATCATTAGGTTTCACAAGTGTATGCTGGTAAAACAACAAAATAATAAAAATCGCAGCTCCTATCCAATATAAACAATGAAAATTATATAATGCTCCAACTAAAATTACCAAAATCGCATCAATCACATGCAAGACTAACGAAAATAAAAGTGCATTACGCTTTCCCAACAAAACAGGAATCGACTTTAAACCGTTTTCTTTATCAAATTCATAATCCTGCAACGCATAAATTATATCAAATCCAGCCACCCAAAACAAAACTATAAACGAAAACATAATTGGCAACAAGTCAAATCGCGGAATTAGAGCTAAATAAGCTCCCAAAGGTGCTAATGATAATCCAAGCCCTAAAATCAAGTGACTAAAACTGGTAAACCGCTTTGTGTAACTATACCCAAGCACAATTGCCAGAGCTATAGGCGACAGGAAAAACACTAATTTATTCATAAACCACGTTACAAAAATAAATAACACACTCGAAATTATAACCAGCATAAGTGCCTGGGACTCTGACAATTTTCCTGATGGCAACTCACGATTAGCTGTGCGCTTGTTTAATTTATCGTAATACCTATCTGCGTATCGGTTAAACGCCATGGCTGCGGTACGAGCAAACACCATCGCCAGTATTACTAAAACGAATATCAACCAATTGGGATTCTGTTTAAACGCAATAAAAAAGCCAATTAAGGCAAATGGCATGGCAAAAATCGTATGGCTAAATTTAACAAACTCAAGATATAACTTAATTTTTTTTATCATTTAAATTCTTAATTTTAAATTTGCTATAAACAAATGATTACAAATCGCTATGAAAAAAATTATTCTGTTCATTTTTCTGTTTAATGCAGTAGCTTTAACTGCTCAAGAACAAAAATATAAAATTTTCTTTGATACAACACACAATAAACTTTATTATAACCGACATTTACCAGTCTATTTTTGGATTTCTACCTCACCTAACGACGACGGCCAGGACGTTTTACTCCAACCCAAAGTCAAGAAGTACGCAAACCCGTATTTTTGGGATACAGAAGGCATTAACACTGTGCATTTTAAAAATCCCAAAAACTCGAAAGGATTAAAAGAAGCTGTCTTTCAGCTCTGGGCAGATAGCCGTGCGCCATTGATTTTCGTTAAATTCACCAGATTTTTAATCAAAAACAATAAAATCATCTTAGGTCGAAATTCTAAAATCCTGATTAAAACATTGGACTACTTTGCTGGTACCGACAAAGTCTTTTATAAAATCGATACTTCAAACTTTATCCAATACTCAAAACCTATTTCGCTGACAAACATTTCCGAAGGAACACATTATATAAAATATTATAGCATCGACAAGGTCGGAAATAAATCTCTCATTTTCACAAAAAAATTCATCGTTAAATTCACTCCACCACAAGTTGAAATGAAAATATTAAATTCTTTTTCAGATAAAAAACTTAACAAAAACAGCTTAATAACTTTCAAAGCAAATGACCAATTAGGCGTACAGGCAATTTACTATAAAATAGACTCTGAGCAAACTTACCACCGCTTTTTAAAACCTATATCTGTAAAAAATCTAACTGATGGACAGCATCTTATATACTTTTACGCTCTGGACAAATTAAACAATCAAACTCAAGTCTTTGTTAAACAAATAATTATAGACAATACTAAGCCGCAAATTTCAACTACATTTTTAGGTCCTTATGTCGAAAAACAAAAAACATTCTACATCTCGCCAAATACGCGAATACAGGTCAATTACACTGACAACAGCCCAATGTACAAAATCTCTTATCGTCTCGATAATAAATTCTTTAGCATCAAAAGTCCAGTTATTGACGTATCTAAATTCACAGGCTATAAACTGCTTTGTATTAGCGCTCAGGACATTGCAGGAAATAAAAGTAATACAAAATGCTTTAGAATTTTCATTGACAATAATCCGCCAAAATCCTCAATCACTGTCGGTAAGCCCAAATTTTTCAACAGGGATACGCTTTTCGTAACGAGTAAAACTCCCATAACGATTTCTGCTTTTGATACTTACACAGGTATTGACCAAATTCAGTATGCAATTAACAACAATAACTTTAAGACTTACACTGCACCTTTTACATTAACTCACGACGGGTTAAATATTATTTACTACAGAGCCAGAGATCAAGTCGGAAATATAGAACCTACCAAATCCAAAAAAATTTACGTTGACAATACACCTCCGCAAATTAACATCATCTTTAGCGTTGAACCTTACGACTTAGAAATAAAAAACAATGATACTTTGCAAGTTTACCCATCGCCACTAAAAATCTACCTCTCTGCACAAGACGATAAAACCGGCGAGAGAAAAATCTTATACTCGCTCGACAATTCGCGGCTTAAAACTTATAAGCAGCCAATTTACCTGAAACCGAATAACGAAAAAATCTTTACACTTTATACCGAATCCGTTGACGCACTCGGGAATAAAAGCACAAAAACCGTTAAATTTATCATCCGCCCTAAATAGTTTTTTCAAAAAACTTACTTTCAACAAAAACAGCACTAAAAAACTTACAACGTCACAAGCAGTTCACGCAACACATAGCCACTAAGCCAATTTAATAGCATCAAAAAACTTACAACACTACAAGCAAGTTTACGCAACACAAAGCCAACCTAAGCCAATTTACAAATAGCACAAAAAAAACGTAAGGCGCCCTGGAGACCAGGGCGCCTTACGTTCGCATATTAACAGTAATTTGACGAATCGCTAAAACTTTTCGCCCAATGTGAAACTAATGAAGTAGTTTTTATACGTCAGTTTTGGAAATGGCTCATCTTCGTAGTACGGCACATAAAAGCGATAATCCTCCTGTTGCGTACGATAATTAAATGCTATATCGAAATACATCCTTGATATTCGTACACCAAGACCACCACTGTAAACCCAATAATCTTTCAATCGTTGATAAGGCGCACCGTATTTTGCTACACCTCCGCGTATTTGCATAAAACCTAAATTTAACTCTGCGCCTCCGCGGAAATTTTTAGTTTGATAAAAATTCTCGCTTATTGCTTTGTTTTCATTGTAAAAATCATAATCTTTGGCAGACATACGGATTAACTTGTAATTCAGGTAATCGGCTTCAAAATCTACAGCCAAAAGCTTTTTAAAAACAAGCCCAATTCCTGCTGTTGCCCGCCACGGTGTTGTAACATCGTATTTGTAAGTATTATTTGGCGATTGTGAAAAATAATCGTAATTATTGTCTAAATCAGGCGTTTTCCAATGCGAATCAAGCGACGATGAGTAAATATCCTTTACGCTTAAAAAATATGGTGTGTGTGCAGCAAAACTTAATCGAACAAAACTGACAGGCACAAATGTTACACCTAATTTAACAGCATAGCCACTTACTTCGTCATGCAGATTTTCGTTGAAATTAAACGATTTTATCTCCACAGGGTCAGGAAAATTCTGCTCGCTATATGATGAAACACTTGTATAATCCATTGAAATTAAGCTCAAACTCGCACCAAAAAAGATTTTGTCCAATACATTTAAAGCCACTGAAAAATCATAACTGCCACCCGAGCCAATGTTGTTTATTGCTTTTCGCTGAGTCTCACCGTAATAGGTCGTATCATTAACAGTATTTGCGCCTATATAAGTCCATGAAGTAGAGTCGTAAACGTCTGTCAAATAAGTATCATAAGCCAATCCCGTAGTGAATGGACTTAATTGCGATGGTGGCACGCCATCTGACATATAAACAAAATAATCGATCATAGAACCCTTGTCGTTTCTACCTTCGATTGTCGTATAATTGTTAAAATCAATTAATCGGTTGTATGTTATAGCAAAATTCAAATTTTTCAGGACATCGTTTTTGTGCGTTACAAAAACAGCCGAAAGGTTATTTATCGTTAACTTATATTTCAAATCGTAATTACTCTGGCCAGCAAAGTTGTAATATGTCTGGGCCATTTTAAAGCCAGTAGTAAAGCTAAAATCAGAAAATTTAGCCAGGCCTAAAGCTGCCGGATTAATGACAAAACTACCAGCATCAGCGCCTAAAGCAGAAAATGCTCCTGCCATACCCATTGACCTTGACGTGCCGTAATAATAAACCTGGCTATATCGCAAAGCATCCAGCTCATTTTGCGAGAACGACAGTATATTTACACCGAACAAAATTATTAAAACTACCCATACTCGTTTCATAAGACTGAAAATTTTAAGGTTAAGTAAAAAATTTAACTGTAAACAAGCACTTTTATTTAGCGCCTTCTACCACTACTGGACGATGAGGTAGTAGAACTGTGAGTACCGCCAAATGACGAAGAGCTGCGACTTCCAAAACTATCAAAAGACCTACTGCTAAAATTGCTGTGATAAGAGCTACGTGAGAAATCAGAACTTGAATGGAAATTTTCTGATGTCCGGTAGGTTGAGCGCGGATAGCTATAAGAGTTATAATTTGTGCGGCTTCTGCGCTGTACTGTCTGTGTGTTTGTATTATATTCCCGTCTTACGGGAGCAGAATAGCGTGTAACTGGACGACTCGTGCGTGTAGTAGTGTTTGTGTTATATCTTCTCGTATTAGTGTATCTCTCTGTTTCTGAATAGTTTAAGTAACGGCTTCTGTTTCTGTTAATTCGAGTAGTTCTGTTAGCATTAGTGTAATTATTCGTCCTGCTGGTCCGCCTCCTTACTTGAGTATTAGATGGATTTGTTTGATAACGCTTATTTTCTGCAATAAATCTGCGACGGTTAATAAATTGGTTATTGGCTGTCGTTAAATCTCCACCACGATGTCCGTAAGTAAATCTCGAACGGTAATCAGAATTATTGTTATACTGGTCATCAGGTTTGTAATAGTAATAATAAGGGTATCCGTACCAATAAAAGCTATTCCAGTAATAACCAGGACAACTCCAGCAATAGCTCATATAAGGATAACCCCATGTTCCATCCCAGTAACCATCCCAATATCCGTTCCAATAACCATTAAAATAGCCATTCCAATATGGTCCGCCCCAGGTCCAGCCATAATAGTATGGGCTATCCCAATACCAATCGTAAAAATCCGGATAAAAACCATCGTACAAAAGACGCAAACGTAAGTCATAGTCGTATAAATCGCTATAATAATCATTATCGTCGTAATAATCAAGATCATAGTCCTGGTAACTGCCACTTTTTGCTGTTACGATAGTATCTTTAAGACCTTTTCCAGAACTGTATTGGTCGGCATACAATGTATCAATAGGGATATTAGAAACGTGTTTTTGTGTAACTTGATTTTTCGTAGTTGCTACAGTATAATTAGTTGTAGCTGGTGTTTGGGTCATGTAGACATCGTCATAGCTTTGCTGTGTAAGTAATGATTTTTGAAGGCCACATGACCCTAAAAAGATTATCAGGCTGAATATGTATATTATTTTTTTCATGGTGCTTCCTGTTTTGGTTTTTCTTAAATTTAAAAATTTTGTACTGAAAGATAAATAAAAAACTCGTAAACTTAACAATCGAGCTGAACAAAATTGTAAATTAGTGATTTAAATTAGATTTTGCACGCTGAATATTAGTTAAATAGATGTCGTAAATAATTATCGAATTTGGCGGAATACATTTGTCATCGCCGGTTAACCCGTATGCGCGATAGGGCGGTATAATAAAAATCGCCCTGCTACCCAACGGCATTAGTTGGACAGCCTCATTTAGCCCTGAAATTATGGCGCTATGGTTGATTGTGAATGTTTTTTCGCCTAAAGAGTCAGAACTGTAGCACAATTTACCGTTTAAAAGCCTGACTGTATATCTAATCGTGACTTTATCACCGTCTTTGGGTTTATAATTATTTGTTTTTTTGTAAAACATGTACCAAATACCTGTTGGTGTAGAGTCCATTTGCCAGCCTTTGTATTTTATGTACTTTTTAATGATAAACTGCGATTGTCGAACTAATTTTCGGTTTATGTTAATCAAAGAAGAGTCAAAAATCGTCTGCCTTTTCTGGTAAGTTGGTGGATTATGCTTTATGCAACCAGCTAAGATGAGTATTGTAATAAAAAAGCTAATCGTTAACTTGTTCATTTTCAAAAATTTTAGGCAAAATTTCATTGATAAATTTATTTACTGCATTTTGTAAAGGCAAATCCATATTTCCACCTGCAGCATTTTTATGTCCGCCGCCATTAAGATATTTTTTTGCAACCATACCAACATCTATCGAACCAGTAGAACGCAACGACACTCTGACTGTTTTTTCTTGTTCCATGAACATTGCCGAAAAAGTGATGCCTTTAATCGACAAAGGAAGATTTACGAAATTCTCATGGTCACCATATTTATAATTAAATCGCCTCATTTCCTCAAGGCTTAGTGAAATGTAACCAAAGTTGTATTCGGGTATTATTTTCATTTTTTCGACCAGGACATAACCCATTAATCGCATGCGGTCGTACGAATAATTATTGTAAATCTCCTGGATTATACGGTTTTTATCGATTTTGTATTTTAAAAGTTCTGATGCAACAGCAAAACTCCGTTCATTAGCAGAATCATGGCAAAAACAACCTGTGTCGGTCAAAAGACCTGTAAAAATGTAAGTCGCTATCTGTTTGTCTATCAAAGAACTGTCATACTTATGAACGAATGTAAAAATAATTTCTGTGGTTGAGGCAGCTTCAGGATAAGAAATCAGGACATCGACGAATTGTTCAGGTTCAGGGTGATGGTCGATTATAATTTTAAATGCACTGGACTGTCGTAAATACTGCTCTAATTCGCCAACTCTTTTTGCTTCGTTTAAATCCACTAAAAAGATAACTTGAGCGGTTTTAAAGTACGGGACGACTTGCTGGCCTAATTTTATGTCATTCACATGCTCAAACCAAAACACATTTGTTGGTAAATCATCGGGTAGGGCAGGGATAATATTTTTTTGCGGGTACTTTTTTTTGAAAAAAACGTAAAGACTTAACACAGAACTAACCGCATCAGGATCAGGCGAAGTATGTCCAATGATTAAAATTGTATGGGCTGATTCGACCTGACTCTTGATTTTGTCGATTGTATTTTGATTTATCGGGTAAAACATTGTATAAATTTTAGTCATAAAAATTTAAACAAAACTTTTGAATAAAAAACATCTGTTTATAAGCCATTGTAATTTAATTCGTTAAAATTTTGATATTAGGCAAAAGTACTAACTCTTTGAAGAAAATCACAAAAATTTTAGGTTAAATAAAACTATACTGGCAAAAATTTTGCAATTTGACAATAAAACATTAATTTTTGCAAAGAAATCTTAGACAAAAATTCTATTAAATGGGACGAATAATAGCAATTAGCAACCATAAAGGTGGAGTGGGAAAAACTACAACTGTTGTCAACTTAGCTGCTGGTCTGGCGAGCTTTAACAGAAAAGTACTCGCTGTCGACCTGGACCCACAAGCTAACCTTACGTTCTCATTCGGAATTAGCAAAGTAGAGACCTCTGTTTACGATGCTTTAAAAGGTAATGCACCATTACCCATTATTAAAGTCAAAGAAAATTTAGACATTACTCCGTCGAGTTTAGATTTAGCTGGCGCTGAAATGGAACTCAATGCCGAAGCCGGTCGGGAGTACATTTTCAAAGAACTTATCGAACCGGTGCGAGACAAATACGATTATATTTTAGTTGACTGTCCACCTTCATTGGGTTTGCTCACTATCAATGCTTTCACTGCTGCCGACGAGATAATCATACCTATTCAAGCTCATTTCCTTGCTATCAAAGGTTTGACAAAAATTCTGGAAGTGATTAGCAAAGTAAAACGCCGTCTTAATCCAAAAGTCGAAATTACAGGCGTTATTATCACACTATACGACAGACGTAAAGTGCTGCATCGTGACGTGGAAGAAACAATTAAAACCTATTTCCAGGACAAGGTCTATAACACTAAAATCCGTGAGAACATCGCTCTGGCTGAAGCTCCAGCTCAAGGACAGGATATTTTTCAATACCAGGCTTCGTCACGTGGTGCAGAAGATTATTACAACCTGACTTTAGAATTTTTAGCACGTCATGAACCTGATTTTGATTATGAATTAGTTGAAAAATAGCAAAGTTTTTATCTACTTTGTGTTATCTAAAAAATTTCGATTATGGCTAAAAAGAAAAGTTTTAAAACAGGACTGAGCAACGTTATCGAAGAAAGCTTGAACATTTTGTCGTCTTCTCAAGCTGATCCTAAAGAAGTTGAGGAATTAAAACAAAAAATCGCAAAATTAGAACAACGAATCGCTATTCTGGAAAAAGAACTGTATCTATGGCGCACTGGTAAATTGACTTTAGAAAAATTTAACCAATCTTTAAAACAACACGGACTAAAATTTAATCCTACCACAAACACTATTGAACGAATTTAAGCTAATCTGACAAAAATTTTTTATATTAGATTATTGTTTCGCAAAACGCAAGTTTATGAACGAAAACATCCTAAAAGCTTTAATGCGGCTTTTTGCTATTGTTGCAAATGTCGATGAGCAAGGGCTTTCGCCGTTTTCCCGTAAAATCGTCGAAAATTATTTAAAACTGCATTTGAGCCAGGACAAAGTCCAGGAATATCTACAACTTTTTGACCATTACTTAAGAATTCACCATAAAAAAGCTGATTCTGACAAAAAAATCTTAAAACGTCTCTCTCTAAACTCTGTTAAAGTTCTTACAATTTGCCACGAAATCAACGAAGAGTTACAACTGCGCGAAAAAATTATCGTTTATATACGGCTGGTCGAATTTATCTATTACAACGGCACAGTCACAGCCGAAGAATTAGACTTTATAAACACCGTAGCCGAAGTTTTTAACATACCCAGAGATGAATATCTTAGCATTCAAAATTTAGTCTTTCGAAAATTCGAACAAATTGAGCCTGCAGACAGATTGATTATCATCGACAACAACGAACAACCTTCAGAAAAATTCAAAAAATTTAAGCATATCTACCTCCAGGGCCTTTCTGGACAAATCTTTATGCTTTATCTTCCAAGTATAAAAATCATTGCGTTTATCTATTTTGGCGTCGATATTCTCTCCCTAAATAGCGTTAACATTGCTCCCGAACATACTTATGTTTTGGACAATGGAGGTTTTATCAGTGGCTCCAAAATACAGCCGATTTATTATTCAGACATAATTTCACGTTTTATTGAGTCACAAGTCGAACGAAAAATAATTTATTGCGCTAAAAATATTTCATTTCAGTACAAAAACTCTGACAACGGCGTTCAACCAATTAGTATTCGAGAAGAATCCGGTCATTTAATCGGAATTATGGGCAGCAGCGGAGTTGGCAAATCCACTTTGCTCAACCTGCTAATTGGAAACCTAAAACCCGACTCAGGCAAAATCCTGATTAATGGTTACGACCTGCACAAAGACCAGGACGCACTCAAAGGCATAATTGGCTATGTGCCACAGGATGATTTACTCATCGAAGAACTTACTGTGTTTGAAAATCTTTACCTTAATGCAAAACTTTGCTTCAAAGGACTTAGTAACCAGCAAATCAGACAAAGAGTTGACAAAATCCTGCAAGACCTTAACCTTTACGACATCAAAAACCTTAAAGTCGGCACACCGTTAAATAAATATATAAGTGGCGGACAAAGAAAACGTCTTAATATTGCTTTAGAACTTATCCGCGAGCCAGCAGTGCTATTTATTGACGAACCAACTACAGGACTGTCTTCGGCTGATGCCAAAATCGTTATGTTAATGCTTAAAGAGCTGACATTCAAAGGCAAATTAGTTTTCGTAAATATACATCAACCTTCGTCAGACATTTACAAGCTTTTTGACAAAATCATTGTTTTAGACAAAGGCGGATATCCTGCATTTTACGGTAATCCCATTGACGCTATTGTCTATTTCAAACGCAAATCCAACCTGGTCAACCCAGAAGTGGCTGTATGTCCTACTTGCGGAACAGTTAAACCTGAACTTATTTTAGAACTTTTAGAAGCCAAAGTCGTTGACGAATTCGGACGGCTTACCACCACCAGAAAAATTACGCCAGAACAATGGTACAAACTTTACAAACAAAATATCGAAAGTAAACTTGATTTCTCGTGTCCAGAGAAAAAATTACCTCTGCCAAAAATCCTTTTCTCGACTGTTAGCAAGCTCAAACAATTTACGATTTTCTTTATCCGTGATTTGTTACGAAAATTGACAAACACACAGTATTTGCTAATAACTTTCACAGAAGCGCCTATTTTAGCATTTATTTTAGCCTACTTCTCAAAATATTTCAAAAACAACCAGACTTATATTTTCGCAGAAAACGTCAATATTCCGCCTTTCCTCTTTATGGCCGTTACTGTAGCTCTGTTTTTAGGCTTAACCGTTAGTGCTGAAGAAATTATACGGGATAGAAAAATCCTGGAACGTGAAAAATTCCTTCACCTTAGCCGTTGGGCATACATCAATTCCAAAGTGCTGATGATGATCATTATTGCTGCAATACAAATGATTTCCTTCGTTATTGTGGCAAATGCTATTCTCCAGATCCGCGGTATGCTATTTTACTATTGGTTTATTTTGTTCTCAACTGCTGTTTTTGCTGCGATTTTGGGACTAAACATCTCATCGGGTCTCAATTCTGTTGTAGCAATTTACATCTCAATTCCTTTAATCCTTGTGCCTGAATTGCTTTTTAGCGGAACTGTAATTAATTTCTCAAAACTCAACAAAACTTTCGCAAATTACAAATATGTCCCGGTCATCGGCGACCTTATGACCTCCCGTTGGTCGTACGAAGCTCTTATGGTTACACAATTTAAACATAATAAGTACGAACAAAACTTTTTCGACATTGACAAGCAAATTTCAGACGCAACTTATTATTCGTCAAGTTATTACGATAAAATCGAAAACATGCTTAACTTCAGCCTGGATAGCTTACACAACCCAGGCTCAGCAAAAAAAATCGACGAATACTTGCTTACGATTAAAAACGAACTTGCTAAATGGAACAAAATCCTGCCTAACAAATTCCACAACCTCCAGCAAATTTCCCGCAAAAATTACGACTCCTTGATGATGCAAAACATCCTGACTTACTTTTACTTTAACATAAAACAACCTAACCTGCAGCTTCTCAACAAAAGCCGCATTATCCACGATAAAATTTACTCCGACTTAGTGCAAAAATTAGGCGGAATCGATAAAGTCGTCAAACTCAAACAAGAGTATCATAACAAAGCTGTGGCTAATTTCGTGCTTAATCGCAATGAATTAGACGATATCATTATTCAAAACCACGAACTGGTCAGAATCTTCGAACCTGTTTTTGCCACTCCTGAATCCAACTACGGACGAGCGCAATTCTACGCTCCGTTTAAAATACTTTTTGGCTATCAAATCGACACCTTCTGGTTCAATAATGCTGTAATCTGGCTCATGTCCTTAATTTTATACTTAACTCTTGTCCACGATACTTTAAGAAAAATCCTTTATCCTCGAAAACTCTAAGACTCTAATGCTTATCGACTTTCACACACACAAAACATACAGCGATAACACAACATTCGTGCGATCATTCATGATTGACCAAACGCCAGATGAAAACCGTTTTTTTACAATCGGATTGCATCCATGGCAGGTTGCTGATTTCAACCTTGATAAAGCATTAAAAATCATCGAAAATTTTTGTACTCATGACAATTGCATAGCCATCGGCGAAATTGGTTTAGACAAAACCCGCAAATTCTTTGATTTACAATATAAAGCCTTTATCGCTCAAGTACTTTTAGCAGAAAAACTCAACAAACCTGTGGTCATTCACGCTGTCCGCTCATACAACGAAATCCTCTCACTGCGAAAAAAATACACTAAAACGCTGTGGGCAATACACGGATTTATCGGCAATAAACAAACCGCTTTCCAGCTAATTGACAAAAATATTTACCTGAGCTTTGGCAAAGCGCTTTTAAATCCGTCGCCCAAACTGCAACAAGCATTTAAAGCTGTTCCGTACGATAAAATTTTTCTTGAGACAGACGTGTGGAAAGGACATATCGAACAGATTTATGCCGCTGCAGAAAACATGATTAATTACGATTTTGAATCGCAGATTACATTGAATTTTGCTAAATTCGCAAATCTTGAAAATGCTTAAAACCAGCTCTGACTATGTGGTTTGAACGTACTAAATTACTTTTAGGTCAAGACAAATACCAACTCCTCAACGAAAAACATGTCCTTATCGTAGGATTGGGCGGTGTAGGCAGTTTTGCTGCTGAATTTTTAACCCGCGCAGGAATTGGCAAATTGACTATCGTTGACCCTGATTTAGTCCAACCTTCAAATATAAACCGTCAAATCCAGGCCCTGCACTCAACTGTGGGAAAGAAAAAAGCCTTTGTGCTGGCACAAAGGCTTTTGGACATTAATCCTGATTTGCATCTGAAAGCTTTAGACTATTTTTTGCACGAACAGGAAATAGAACAAATCCTGTCAATGGACAAATACGATTATGTTGTCGATGCAATTGACACTTTCACGCCTAAGTTGCTGTTAATCCAAAAAACTGTACAGGCTAAATTTCCGTTAATCAGCTCGTTAGGCACAGGCGGACGCCTCGACCCAACTCAAATCCGTATCAGCGACATTAGCGAGAGCTATGGCGATAAATTAGGCCGTCAATTGAGAAAAAAACTACACAAATTCGGCATTTACTCTGGTTTCAAAGTAGTCTTTTCGCCAGAACCACGGCGACCTGAATCATTACTTTACGTTGACGAACGCAATAAAAAGACCACTTTAGGCACAATTTCGTATATTCCAGCAGTTTTTGGCGCTTTCTGTGCTTACGGTGTCATTAAAGATTTAGCGGGTTTGTAAAATTTACTTTTCCCTGACTAATTTTTCGACATATTCACGGCCTTTTTCCACTGCATCTTCAAAAAATTCGCCGCTTGTACCCAGGTCTATGTCAAAAATCGATTTCATACCCTGGTCTAATGCGCTTAAATACAGTTGTCCCAGAGCATAAGTCACAGCTCCCTGGAAAATTATCGTAGATGCCCAGCTTATTGCACGCCCACGGTCGCCTAAAATACGTCCACCTGCAGCAAGCGAACCAGCTGTCAGTGTGCTAATCAGAGAGGTTATAAAAGCTTTTCCGCGATGATCATCGAAGTTAACTTGATAAAGCCTTGACAATTGTCGCAACATGTCCATTTGAATGGCTGTAACGCCTACTACATCAAGAAAAGGCACTGGAATTGAAGAAACTCCCACAGCCCAAAGCACATGATTACGGATTATTTTTTCGGCAATTGTTCTTTTGGTCATAATGTACAGTTTTAGTTTTTATCAAATTTAAACATAAGCAACGAAATTCGAAATTTTATTTTACGTCTATTTTGATAATGGATTTTATCTGGTAAAGTTTGTCAATAATTTTCTTAAGTTCCCGCTCTGATGAGATGTAGAATTTTATCGTGCCAAGATATTTGTTGCGTTTTTCGTCTTTGTGAAAGCTAAACGACTGAATATTAACCTGTAGGATAGAGTAGAGGGTTTTTGAAATGTTGTATATCAGGTCAAAATCGTCTTTTGCTTCAATTCGTAAAATTCTCAGGACAGACTGTTGTTTAAAGCTTTTCCATTCGACAGGTATCAGTTCTTTTTGTTCTTCTAAAAACTGCTCAATCATGCGGCAATCGATCCGGTGAATCTCGTAAACATCATTGTTCATTTTGACAGCCACGATAATATCGCCAGGTTTTGGATTGCAGCACGATGCTAATTTGTAATTCTGGATCACCTTGTGCTTACTAAACCGCAATACAAAGTTGAAAAAGCTGGATTTTCGAAATCGGCTTAACACTGCAAGTATTTCACGCTCAGAGATTTCTCCGTTTCCAATTTTAACGTAAAGTTCGTCTTTGGATGGGAGATTGTATTTTTTCATTAGCTCTTTGACCAGGTTTGAATCAACCGTCATGTTATTTTGTCTGGCAATGGTAAACAGTTTTTCAAGTCCTTTCTTTTTCGGGTCTTTAATGTTTAAAAGCTGTTTTAAAACCCGGCGCGCAGCACTTGATGTTGCTTCATTTAACCATTCGCGTTTGGGCAGGATTTGCCGTGGCGATTTGACGATTTGTACAATATCGCCATGGTTTAGTTTGTATGTTGGCGAAACAGTAATGGAATTATTGATTTTTGCTCCAAGGATGTATTTGACCAAATCAGAATGCACTTTTGCAGCAAAATCCAGAACAGTAGCACCTTTGGTAAGTTTGTATTCTTTGAGTTCGGGCGTGTAAACAGATATTTTCTCGACCGGGATAAGTGGTTCGACCAGTTCAAAGACTTTGTCCACGTCTTCGTCTATATTTTCCAATGCCCGTTTGACCTCTTTGAGCTGCTGGGCAAATTGGTCTAACATTAGCTTAACTCCTTTGTATTTCCAGTGTGCTGCATAGCCGAATTCTGCGATTTCGTGCATAACTTCACCGCGTATTTGTATTTCGACCCATCGTTTTATTCGTGGGTCCCGGACCGTGAGATGCAAAGCCATGTAACCAGTGCCTTCTTTGGGCTTATCAATCCAGTTGCGGATACGGTCTGGATGAACTTCGTACAGGTCCATAACTATTTGTCCCACAAGTCGGCACAATTTCTTCTCTTGCTCTAACCTTTGCTCATGTGAAAGGTCTGGGTCTGAAAAAAGTATTACGCGAAAAGCTAAAATATCATAGATTTCGTCAATGGAATTGAGTTTTTTGTTGACTAATTTTCTGTAGATTGAGTAAATTGATTTTTGTCTGCTTAAAATCTTAAATTTTAGTCCATGGTCAAAAAGCTCTTTTATCAACGGCAGGGCTACCCGGTTCATTATCAAGGTATTCTCGCGATAAGAACTTTTTAGCTGGCTACTGATTTTTTTATAAATGTCTGGTTTATAATATTTAAAAGCCAGGTCTTCAAGCTCCATTTTCACCCTATAGCTACCAAGTACGTCTGCGATAGGAGCATAAACTTTAAGTGTTTCTTCAGGAATAATCGATTTATTTGGGATAGCGTATTGGTCAAAGTGGCGCAATGTTACTAACCGGTCTGCAATGCGCAGAGATATAATTCGTAAATCCCGCGCCATGTTTAGAACAATGTTCTTATAAAGCTCAGCGTTTTGACTATCGTCAGGCTTAAAGTAGCTTTCTGTATTTTTGATTTTATAAAAACCATCGATAATTTCAACAATTTCCTGTCCAAATTCCTGTTTCAGGTCTTCCAGCTGGATATCTGTTTTTTCTGGCAATTCGTGCAATAAGGCAGCAATTACCGATGTTGTGCCAAGTCCGATTTCAATACCAATTACTCGTGCAACTTCGAGGCTATGCTGAATTAGTTGTTCGTCGTCGCTTGAACGGACTAAATATAGGTAAGCACGTTTTAATTTACTTTGTTTCTCAGGTCTTTGACATCTAAAACATTCTCGTAATAAGCTATCAAAAGAAAGTTGGCTGTTTACAATCGTCGAAGT
>WFZV01000251.1 GCA_015489395.1 Bacteroidales bacterium | reverse complement strand
TTGCAGTATTTTATATGATAGGGACGATTCGTTGCTTTGCCTGGATATAGTTGAGCCGATTTATAATGATATTGTGAAAAATTATGATTTAGATTCTGTCGAAACTCTTAACAAACAGCAGTTTATTAATTTGATTATCGAGGTAGCACGGAGAAACAAAGGCAGGATATTACGAAATCTGGAACGGGATAATGCACTTTATTTGTGGAAGGATTTTGTGGCAGATATAAAAGATTTCAATATTTTTTGATATGGAGAAGGTAATTTGGGCAATTATTTTTCTGGTAACGCCAGCACTGATTCTTTATTTATGTTATAAAGTCAAGATTTTAGGTACAATAGGACCGATAATTTTAAGTTATGCCCTTGGTCTAATTTTAGGGAATTTTGGGTTAATTCCTGAAAGTGTACGGCCAGTGCAGAATTTCATTGTTGAGGTATCAATTCCTATTGCGCTGCCATTATTGCTGTTTTCGCTTGATGTACGAAAGTTTTTTTCAATTGCTGGCAGAACGTTTTTATCGTTGATTTTAGCATTGATTGCTTTGTTGATAGCGCTTTTTATAGGTTACCAGCTTTTTGGGCATAAGATTCCAGAAGGTTGGAAAGTTTTTGGACTTTTAGTTGGCGTTTATACTGGTGGGACGCCTAACCTTGCATCCATTAGTACAGCTTTAAATGTCGATCCAAACACATACATTGTAGTACATTCGTCAGATACGTTTTTTGGTATTTTCTTTTTGCTTTATTTATTGACTTTAGCCCAAAAGCATTTGTTAAAAATTTTACCGCCGTTTCATTTTGGAAAGGCCATTGAACGGGAAAACCGTCTTGGAGAAGAAGCTCAGCAAACAGCTATTAAATTTGACGATTCGCCTGAGGCTTATAAAGATTTGCTTAAAAAAGAGAATATTCGTGATTTGACTATTGCCTTGATTATCACTATTGTAATTGTTGGGCTAAGTGTTGCTATTGGCAAGCTTGCTTCAAAAGATGTTTTTGAGGCAGTCGTAATTTTAAGTATAACGTCTTTTGCCATAGGCGTTTCGTTTGTTAAAAGAGTTCGAAATTTGCGCAAGACGTTTCAGGCAGGCATGTATTTTATTTTGATTTTCAGTTTTGCAGTGGCCACTTTAGGAAAATTCGATAAAATTATCAGTTCATCGCCGTATATCTTTTATTTTGTCGTATGGACTGTTACGATGAGCTTTGTTTTTCATGTTATTTTGTCGAAAATTTTTAATGTTGACGCAGATACAACAATAATCGTAACAACAGCATTGACAATGTCACCGCCTTTTGTTCCGGTAGTAGCGCAAGCTTTGAAAAACCGTTATGTGATAATTTCCGGCTTAATTATCGGTATAATTGGCTATGCCATAGGCAATTACCTTGGTGTATTTTTAGCTTATTACATGAAAGGCTTTTAAGTAACTAAAAATGAGGTTTTTAGCAGACTTGCATATACATTCGCACTATTCACGTGCAACCAGTAAAGACCTAACGCCGGTTAAGTTAGATTATTGGGCGAAAATCAAGGGAGTTAATGTCGTAGGAACAGGGGATTTTACGCACCCAAAATGGACTGAAGAATTAAAGCAAGCTCTGGAATTAGCTGAAGATGGGTTATTTAAGCTAAAGTCTGACTTAGTTTTAGACAATCCAGTGAAAAATCCGCAACCTGTCCGTTTTCTGCTGTCTGCGGAAATCAGCAATATTTACAAAAAGAACGGTAAAGTTCGAAAAGTTCACAACGTTGTACTTGCACCGGATTTTGAGACAGTGGAAAAAATACAAAAAGCCCTAGCCGACAGGAAATTTAACATTACTTCTGACGGTCGCCCTATTTTAGGCATGGATTCACGTGATTTGCTCGAAATGCTTCTGGAAATTGACGAGCGAATCTTTTTTATACCTGCACATATCTGGACACCGTGGTTTGCTGTATTGGGCAGTAAATCAGGGTTTGACAGCATCGAAGAGTGTTTCGAAGACATGACTGAGTATATCTATGCAGTAGAAACCGGCTTGTCGTCCGACCAACCATTGAATTGGCTTTGCTCGTTTTTAGACAGATTTAGCCTGGTTTCTAATTCTGATGCGCATTCACCAGAGAAATTAGGTCGCAATGCCAATATTTTCAATACGCAGATGAGTTATTTTGCCATAATTGAGGCTATGAAGTCACAGACAACCAATGAGTTAGAAGCGACGATTGATCTTTATCCGCAAGAAGGCAAGTATCATTACGACGGACATCGTAAGTGCAACGTACGTTTTGACCCGGTGCAGACTTTAGAACATAACGGTATTTGTCCAGTGTGTGGCAGACCTTTGACCCTTGGCGTAGCACATCGTATTGCGTCATTGGCGGACCGCGATGACCCGTTGCAAAGACCTAATCGCAAGAAGTTTTACTATTTAATCCCGTTAAAAGAGATTTTAGCTGAAATTTTACATACAGGTGCAGCAAGTAAAAAAGTTGATAACCAGTACTTTAAAATAGTTTCTAACCTGGGCAATGAGTTTTTTACCCTGCTTGAAGCTGATTATGATTCGATTCGTAAAGTTGGCGGCGATTTGCTGGCTGAGGCTATTCGCAGAATGCGCGACGGCGAAGTCATAATCGAAGAAGGTTTTGATGGCCAGTACGGGGTTATTCGTCTGTTTGAAAAGGGCGAAATCGAAGCTTTTGGCTCATCATCGCTTTTTGTTCAGGGAAAGAAGCGCAATTATAAACAACGTCCGCTGTTGAATTTCGATGTTAAAAAGTTCCGTGAGTTAAAACAGCAGCAAAAGCTTCTTACAGAACACGAACCAGTCAAGGACTTAAAACAGCAATTAAACGAACAACAGCAAAAAGCTAAAAATCACAGTCGAGGGCCAGCGCTTGTCATCGCTGGCCCTGGTACCGGCAAAACGCGTATTTTGACCGAACGCATAGCTCATTTAATCAAGGATTTAAACATAAATCCGCAAAATATTTTAGCAATAACCTTTACCCGTCAGGCAGCTGGTGAAATGCAAAAACGTTTATCCCAGCTTTTAGACGAAAATCAAGTTAATGACTTAACTATCAGCACATTTCACGCACTTGGGCTGGACATCCTTTCTTCGCATTTTGACAGAAATTTTTACATAATCGACGATAATGACAAACGCCACATTTTAAGCACTTTAGGAGTAGCAAAAAATCAATTGTCAAAGTACATAAATTTAATTTCGCAGATAAAAAATACTTTTACAAATCCCATAGATTTAGACCAGGAAACAGCTAAGATTTTCAATGATTACCAGAAATTTTTAGAACAAAACGATCTGCTGGATTTCGACGATTTAATCTACAAAACAGTAAATTTGCTCGAGGAGAATTCAGACCTGAGGCAACAGTTGCAGCAAAAATACCAATGGATTCTGATTGACGAGTTTCAGGACATCAACCTTGCGCAGTACAAATTTCTAAAGCTTATTAGTTCAGCGGATAAAAATCTTTTTGCCATAGGCGATCCAAATCAATCGATTTATCAATTCCGCGGTTCAGATAACAGACTGATACAACAATTCATCGAGGAATTTCAACCAGCAATTTACAAAATCACAACAACTTACCGTGTACCACAGAATATAATCGATGCTTCACTTTCGGTTTTGCGAGCTGACCATGGCTTAACGAGTCTAACCAAAGGAGTTAAAGTCGTCATTTCACCGCAAGCTACAGATAAGTCTGAGGCCGAGTTTATTGCCCGTCAGATTGAAAAGCTAATGGGTGGAGTTGGCTTTTTCTCAATCGATTCGCAGGTATCAGATGGATTTGGCAGCAAGACTTTAGGTTTTTCGGATTTTGCCATTTTAGTACGAACTCGACATCAGTTCGAGGCTATAGAGCGAGCATTGATGGACCATAATTTGCCATATCAAGTAGTTGGAAGTTCGCCATTTTACTTGAATCCGCCGTATTCGCAGATTATCGATGTTTTGAAGTTTTTAGCTTATCCAGAAAATAGTTTTTTCCGTCAAAAGATTTCACATTTGCAACATGTTATTCAATATTTGAAAACCGGACAGCCTTTAAAGCAATTAGTTATAGATATCGCTAAGATTTTGAAAATTTCAATTGACCAGATTGAAAAGCTTTTAAACATAATCGAAAAAAACAAGTTTGATTTGAAACAGTTGTTAACTTTTCTGGAAATTAGTTATGGTCAGGACGAATTTAATCCTGATATTGAGAGTGTTGCGTTGATGACTTTGCATGCGTCTAAAGGACTTGAGTTTAAAGTTGTTTTTATACCTGGTCTGGAAGATGGGCTTCTACCCTACACTCTTTATCGTGATGATGTGGATATTGATGAGGAAAGGCGATTGCTTTATGTAGGAATGACTCGTGCCAAGGAGCGGCTTTATTTGAGTTATGCTCGTCGCCGTATGCTGTTTGGACGTATGTTGCAATTGAAGCCCAGCCGCTTTTTAGCTGATATTAAGCGAGATTTGCTTGAAGAATTACGCATGGAGCGCAAAAAATCTTCCCAGGATTCTCAATTAAAGTTGTTTTAAAGTTTTCAACATGTGAATAAAAATGGTAATTTGCTGATTTTTAAGGATTTCCCTACCTTTTGCACAATTTATTTCGAGGTCTATGTAAATTTGTTGACTTTTTTGAAGTTATGTTTGTAATTCTTTGGTTTTAAGGTGTTTGTATGTTGATAAAAATTTTAAGTTAAAAAAGCTTAATTGTTATTATATTTATTTTCAGTGATTTATTGTAT
>WFZV01000250.1 GCA_015489395.1 Bacteroidales bacterium | reverse complement strand
GTCTAAAGCCTTTTTCAAATCACGGAAAGCATGGGGATTGTCTAATTGTCCCCATGCCGAAAATCCGATGATACTTAACAGTATGATGAAAAGTTTATTCATTTTTGTTAAAATTTTTTTTCATAAAGATAACGAATTAAAATGGATGTAATTGTTTAAATTTATTTTTTCCTTGTTGTAAAAACTTGATAAATTTATCAGGATCTGGGTCATATTCATAAGGTTTAGCCAGAACATTCCCCTGCCAATCGATCAGTACATAAAACGGTTGAGCGTTTTTGTTGAAGTTTACGATTTGAATATCAGCGTTTTGTCTTCCAAGCATTTTCTTTAATTTACCATCTGCCAGTGAAATAAACCATCTATCCTTTGGTGTTTCGATTGTTTTATCGTCAACGTAAAGCGAAAGTATAATATAATCGTTCGAAAGCATTTTTAAGACACGTGGGTCAGACCAAACGTATTCTTCCATTTTACGGCAGTTGACGCATCCATGACCTGTGAAATCGATAAAAATAGGCTTTTTCTTTTCTTTTGCGCACTGAAGTGCTTGATAAACATCGAAATATCCCTGAAGATTGTGCGGAAGATGCAATTTGTCTGAATACATAGGTTTTTCGCATAAATTAGAGCTGTTTATGTGCAAAGTATATCGTTCTAAATCAAAATCTTGAGTCGTTTTGGGCGGTAAGTAACCTGCCAGAGGCTTTAATGGTGCGCCCCATAACCCCGGAATCATCCATACTACAAAGGCAAAGGTTATAATTACGAAAAACAGGCGGACAATACCAATTCTTTCAACATCCGAATCATGGGCGAATTTAATTTTTCCCAACAAATACAACCCCATTAAACCGAAAATAACTATCCACAATGACAGATAAACATCACGGTTTAAAATGCCCCAATGATAAGTCTGGTCTGCAACAGAAAGGAATTTTAAACCTAAAGCTAATTCTAAAAATCCTAAAACAACTTTGACTGAGTTGAGCCAACCACCAGACTTTGGTAAAGCTTGCAATGCTGCAGGGAAAAAAGCTAAAAGAGTGAACGGCAGCGCAATACCCAACGAAAATCCCAACATACCGATCAGCGGCATGGTAATCTCACTGCCCTGCGTAGAAGCAACCAAAATTCCTCCAACAATCGGACCTGTACACGAGAATGAGACTAAAACCAGAGTGAAAGCCAGGAAGAAAATGCCAAGTATGCCACCTGTTTGCGATTTTTTGTTGATTGCGTTTACCCATTTGTAAGGCAAAGTCAGCTCGAATGCACCAAAGAAAGAGGCAGCGAAAATCATGAATATTATGAAAAATAGGATATTAGGCAACCAGTTGGTAGAGAGCCAGTTAGCAAAATCTGCAGATATGTTTTCGCTGCCAAATATGTTTGCAATTGCTATGAGAATGGCTATAGGTAACGTGTAAATTACGATAATCGATAAACCATAAATTAATGCATTTATGCGACCTTTGACTTTATCCTCGTTTTTAATGAAAAAAGCAATAGTCATTGGCACCATAGGAAAAACGCACGGAGTAAGTAGAGCAGCCAGACCTAAGAGAAATGATATCCAGAAAAACCACCAGACAGAGTGCTTGTTTTCTAAGTTTTTCCACGGATTTGATTTGACCAGAATAGGTGTGTAACCGGTTGGAGTTAAGCTGATTTGTGTAACTGTATCAAGTTTTTGGTTGAGACTGAGTTTTTTATTGACCTGAGCAGAAGTTTTTAAAGTATCAATGTTTGTTGTGTCTGGATTTACTACCTGTACAGGTTGGATTTTTTTCGCTGTATCCTGGGCTTTAGTTTTTTGCGGGGTCGATTGTGTTTGCTGTTTGGCGTTTTGGTTAGTTTTATTTGTAACAGTTTGTTTTACAGCTTTTATTGGTATGGTAAAATCTTCGTCAAAATTAATACATCTGCCGTTTTCCAGGCAAACCTGACCATCGAGCGTCCCTTTGACTTCGAAATCAACGTTTTTAAGAATTTTGATTTTTTGTTTAAATGTGGCGTGGTTTTCGTAAAAGTATTCATATTTTTGGAAAATTTCGTCGTAAACTTTTTTAGGTTGCTCGACTTCGATCAGGGAGCCGATTGGTTCGTAATAATCAGATTTTTCGAACTGTACAGTAAGTGGCAGTGAGCCGCCAGGTGGATTTGATGGAGCAAACAAATGCCATTTAGGATCGATTTTAACATCGAAAATTAAATAAGCCTGGTCAGGCGAAATTCTTTGAACGCTAAATGTCCAGAACTCATGTTTTTCTATTTGTCCGAAAGCTGTTGAAAATAATATGATTATGCTTACAAATGCTGCGAGAAGTTTTTTCATAACGTTCGCTTTTATTTATTTGGCAAAAATAGCTTTAATAGACTAAAGTCCCAATCTTTTCTCCTTTAATGATTTTTAAAAGATTACCAGGTTTATGAGCATTAAACACGATGATGGGAAGCCCATTTTCTTTGCATAAAGCAAAAGCCGTAAGATCCATGACTTTTAGTTGTTTTTCGATGGCCTGGTCAAAGGTGATTTTGTCAAACAACACAGCGTTGGGATTTTGCCTTGGGTCGTCGGAATAAACCCCGTCAACATTTGTGGCTTTTAAGAGTATATCTGCATTGATTTCAAGGGCTTTAAGTGCAGCTGCAGAGTCTGTAGTGAAAAATGGATTTCCTGTGCCACCACCAAAAATTACAATGTACCCGTTTTCTAAAGCCTCTAACGCCCGCTCAATAGTGTATCTTTGAGCGAAAGGTTCCATGAAAGTTGAAGTTAACACTTTGGCTTTTAATCCCATAGAACGGAACTGGTCTTCGAAAGCCAGAGAATTGATTACCGTAGCCAGCATACCCATATAATCGCCTTTTACTCGTGAGAATCCGCTATTTAGCCCCTGAATTCCTCGAAAAATATTTCCGCCTCCAACGACGATTCCTATTTGAACATTTAAATCAGCTATTTGAGCAATTTCACGGGCGAAATGATTCAGTTTTGTGGGAGAAATACCGTGCTTTTGCTCGTCGG
>WFZV01000249.1 GCA_015489395.1 Bacteroidales bacterium | reverse complement strand
GACTAATCATATTTTTAAAATAAAACCAAACCACAAACCCAAAATTCATTTATTATGAGACGGACTTTATTTACTCTGCTGGGTTTGCTATTGTTTGTCTTTGCGTCTTATTCGCAGGGCGTAGAAATTAAACTGCCCGCAAAAGGCGCAAATGGCTATTTAGTAAGCCAGGCGACAGATTATGGTTTTAACTTAAACTATAATCTGTCATCGTTGACAGCCGTTGAGAAGAAAACTCCGGCTGGTCAATTTGTTACTCTCTCTTCCCGCTTTTTAGGCAAAACATTTGGTCATGGCGAACCAATGTTGCCTGCATTTAGCCGTTTGATTCAAGTTCCATTTGGCGCAGATGTTAAAGTTACGGTAGTTAGCGCTGATTACAAGATTATTAACATCAAAGATTATGGCATTAAAGAAGCTTTAATGCCAGCTCAGCCTTCATTGCGTAAGGATTTAGACCCAACGACTCATTTTCTTTTCGACAAAGAAGCTTACAGCAAAGACGAATTTATCCAAAAGCCTCTGGCTACTTACCAGGAATTAGGCATCAAGCGTGACGTGCGTTTAGGACGAATTCAAATTAACCCTATCGCTTATAATCCAACAAAAGGCCAGCTTAAAGTTTATTACAACATCAAAGTACGTGTTGAATTCGTACATCCAGATTTAGCTTTAACAAAGAAAATCACTGAAAAATACGCTATTCCTGGAGATGTAGCTAAAAGCCTTGTAATTAACCAGTTGCCAGCTACTAAGAATGTAGGTATTCCTACAAACTTTCCACTCACATACGTAATTGTTGCTCCTGCAGAATTCAAGAATGATCCTAAATTAGACGAATTCATTGCATGGAAAAAAGCTCAAGGATATAACGTTATAGTTGGTTACGCAGGCGACAACATCGGCACAACTATTGACGATATTAAAAACTGGGTTCAAGATTTATACAATAATCCACCTGCAGGAACAAATCCACCTGCTTATCTGTTAGTTATTGGCGATGTTGACAAAATCCCAGCTCATCAGTTCAATGAAATTACCGATCAACCGTATTCAGACCTTTACTATGTAGAATATACAGGCGATTATCATCCAGAAATTGACTTTGGCCGTATTTCTGCAGATAACACAACAGAACTGGAAAACGCTTTGACTAAGATTTTATATTACGAAAGAGACCAATTTGCAAATGATTACAGTTTTCTGCATGAAGTTCTAATGGTTCCTGGAGATGACGAACAACATGAAGATACATGGGGCAATGGCCAAATCTGGTACGGAGTAAACTACTACTTCAATAGCGATCACAACATTTATTCTCACACTTTCTATCAGGACCCAGAAGACCATGGAGTCCCAGGTGGCAACCAGGCTGTTCATGACTCTATTTTAGCAGACATTAGCAATGGTATTTCTTTTGCTAACTATACAGCTCACTGCTCTCCAGACGGCTGGTATTCTCCAAGTTTCACACGTTCAGACTTAGATGCTTTAACAAACCAGGATAAATATAGCGTATGGATTGGTAACTGCTGCCAGTCATTCAAATTTGATGAAGAAGATGCTTTTGGTGAAAAAGCTCTTTACATTGCTAACAAAGGTGCAGCTGGATACATTGGTGGTTCTCAATACACTTACTGGGATGAAGACTATTACTGGGGAGTTGGCTATGGCTCAGTTGTAGCCCAACCAACTTATGATCAAACAGGACGTGGAGTTTATGATGCATCATTCCACGACATGCCAAATGAAGTAAATGATCCATCTGTATGGGCTTTATCAATTCGTCAACTTATTGACGCTGGTAACCTTGCTGTTGACCAGAGTGGTTCTGATATGATTGATTATTACTGGACTATTTATCAGGTATCAGGCGATCCTTCAATGATAATGAGAATCGGTACTCCTCAGACAGCTACTATTTCTCTCGAACCTATGATAGTTGGCACTTCAACCATTACTGGTACAACTTTACCTTATGCTTTTGTAAGCGTAACTCAGGACGGACAATTAGTTGGAGTCGGTATGGCTGATGGTAATGGAAATCTGTCTATTAATACATTAGACGCAATTCCAGGAGGAATGCTTCATGTTGTTGTTTATGGACAAAACATGACTGTTTTACAGCAAGATATTCCTGCTTATGTTCCTGATAAGCCATACCTGATTGTTACAGAACTTAATCCTCAAAGCATTAACTATAATAGCTCAGCTGATTTGACAGTTAAAATTGGAAATATCAACGACAGTTTGAGTGCTACAGATGTTTACGTAAAACTTACCTCTCTGGACAGCAATGTTACTGTTAATACTGATAGTCTTTACATTGGTAACTTTGGTACAGATACAGTTGAATACGCTAATGCTTTCAATATTTCTGTAGGAAACTTGCGAGACAACTATACATTTAGACTTCAGTTCGATATCCACGGAACTTATAATGATACTGATTACGTCTGGACAAGCAAGAAAACAATGTTTGTTAAAGCTCCTAATTTAAAGATTGCTAACTTAGAATTCGCTGATCCACAAGACAATGGTTATATTGATCTTGGCACAACAGATACACTATTAGTAACTTTAGAAAATAATGGTAGTGCTGCGGCCAATAACGTTGTAGTAAAACTTACATGCAATAACTCGGACGTTGTTTTACCTGATTCACAAGTCGTTGCAGTAGCAGCTGATACTTCTATAATCGTTAAAATGGCTGTTCAGGTACCGGATAATGCTCTGGAAGGAGTCAAAACAATGTTCTATGTAAATGCAGCCCAGGATGTTTATACTGCTAATGATTCTATTTCTGAATGGGTAGGTCAACCAGCTGAAGTAGTTATTGGTGACGGTACAGAAGAAGTACACTATCCATTGTATAGCTACTGGAGAAACGAAAAGACTCAGATACTTTACAAAGCAAGTGATCTTGCTGGCGCTCATATGATTAACACAATAGGATTCCAGATTAAACAGGGTCAAGCCTGGACATTCCATAACTTTAAGATTTATATGAAAGAGACTGATTTAGACACTCTCAGCAGTAATAGTTATACAGACTTATCCGACGCTGTATTAGTAGTAGATGACTCTACTTTAGATTTCCCTGGCGGATTAGACAGCAACTTCTTTACCATAGATTTGAACCATCCATTCTTCTACTCTGGAAATGGCAACTTGTTTGTAGAGGTAGTTTGGGGACCAAACCCAGATTATCAACCTTCTGATGATAAAATTATAAACCTGGGTACAGCTGTAAATTATACTGCTGTAGATTACGGTTTATCAGACTATCAAACACCTCCTGATTTTGACGAAGCTCAGAGTGTGATACCTAATACCAAATTTGTATTCCAGCCATTTGGTGATATTTTCGTAGCAGTTCCTCAGCCATTTGTCGACTCTGTATTGCATGAGACAGATTTTAATATTCCATTGACTGTTAAAAACTACGGTAAAGACACTGCACAAAACGTTACTGTAACACTTCAAGTTTTAGATTCTGGAGTTACAGCAATTGACACAATCGAAGTAATACCAACTCTACTACCGAATCAATCAGTAACAATTGATGACGCTTTCAGAGTACACATTGGTGCTTTAGCTGACCTTCATGAGGTTAATCTTAAGTTTGTAACTCCGAATATGAGTCAAGTAGGAAAACTCATTGTTAAGGCTCCTAAATTAACGGTTCTGAACTATGCTTTAGAAAACAACAATGGCTATATTCCTGGTGGTCAGAATGACAATTTGTTGATTACTTTAGTCAACAATGGTCATGACGGTGCGCCTACAACTCACTTCACTCTTACATCAAGCAATTCGAACCTGTTGGTAATTGGAAATGCTCCAGATCCTGTTGATATTGGTACTGGAGATACCGTTACCGTTTCGTTCCCGATTTCTGCTGCAAATATTGATTCTTCTGTTAAAATCACATTAGATTTACAGGCTGTAACTGGTAGCTATACTTTCAATGATCAATCGATCTTGTGGATAAATATACCTATGGAGCAATACATCGGCGAAGGTGCAGATTCTACACATTATTATCCATTCTATCAATTATACGAAAACGAAAAGACCCAGATACTGTTCCATTCTGACGAATTTATTTCAACACCGATTAACATTACAAAATACGGAGTAAAAGTTAAGTCATTGCCTGACGACCTTATTAACTACAAGAATCTCACAATTAATTTGTTCACTACAGATCAAGACTCAGCCAACGACGCTTACTTTACAGCCAATAGTGATAAAGTAACTGTATTCACTACAAGTTCATACACTCCTGTTGTAGGTTGGAACATATTCAACTTTGACACACCTTACCCTTACGACGGTACAAGTAACCTGGTAGTTGAAATTATATGGGGTGATAACGGCGATTGGTATACAGGACGTGTTTATATGTACGCAGATAAAACAGACTTTAAGTCTGTAGCATACGGTTATGCCGACGCCGAAACTCCTCCAAATTACGATGATGAAAGCGACTTAAGACCTATGAGCTATTTTGCTTACGCAACATATTCTCTTACAGCAGTTAATACTACGGAAAATAACATCACAATTACGCCTAATCCTAACAACGGTAAGTTCTTTATCAATAACGCTGAAGGTTACAAAGTAGTTATTTTCGATATGACAGGTAAACAGATTTACAACGGTCAAATTAGCAGCGACAGAGAACAAATTAACTTAGGCGATGTTCCGGCAGGAGTTTATACAGTACAATTAACTAACAAGCAGAATCGTAAAGTTGCCAAGCTGATTGTTCACTAATCAAGCTTTTTGACTAACCCAATGAGGACTGCCGAATATAAGCGGCAGTCCTCTCTTTTTATGCCCGACGATTTAAATCTTTTTTTAACAACGAATAAAAAAACTAAAAAAACTAAAAAATGAAACGTATAATCCTATTTTTGAGCTTAATATTCTTTGTTTCGAACATTTTTGCTCAAAGCAACGAACATATCGTTAAGTTTCAAATTAAAAACAAATCAGAACTGCTTAAGTTGCCTAAATACGTTAGTGTTGACCGTATCGACGGTAACCAGGTTGTAGCTTATCTGCCTAATGACAAAGACTTCAACGACTTTAAGCAGCTTTATCCCGACTTGAAAGAACTACCTAAACCCGGCGAAAAAATCTCAGCTAAGTCCATGGCTACCACTGTGGACGAACTTACAGCTAACTGGGACAAATACCCGACTTATGACGTTTACGTTCAATACATGCAACAAATCGCTGCACAATATCCTAATCTCTGCATTTTAGATACTATCGGCACAAGCCAGCAGGGCAGATTACTCCTTTACATGAAAATTACAGACAATTTAAACCATAAAGAATTCAAACCCCAGTTTTTCTACACTTCGACAATGCACGGGGACGAAGTCACAGGCTTTATGTTTTTATTGCGATTTATAAACTATCTTTTGAGTAACTATGGTAAAGACCCAAATGTTACATATCTGGTTAACAACTACGAAATCTACATCAATCCTCTGGCAAATCCTGATGGCACATACCACGGCGGGAATAACACATTTGCAGGCGCTCAACGTTATTATGCCAACGACATCGACCCAAACCGCAACTTTGCTCCACAACCCGGAGGTTTAGACCCTGACGACCCGGGCTATTGCCCTGAAACAGAAGCTATGAAAAACTTTGCGTCAGCTCATCATTTTGTAATGTCTGCTAATTTACACGGTGGAGCTGAGGTTTATAATTATCCTTGGGACGTTTGGACATCAAGCGAACACGCTCATCCAGATGATAGCTGGTTTCACACAATCGGTCAAAGATTCGTAGATTCTGCACGTATTTACAACTCGAATTATTTTAACGACCCTGCACCAGGTGTTACAGAAGGTGGCGATTGGTACGTTATCCATGGCGGACGTCAGGATTATATGAATTATGTCCAGCACTGCAAAGAAGTCACTCTGGAAGTTTCAAGCTCAAAAATGCCTGAATCATCTGAAATGCCTACTTTCTATCATTACTTGCTGTCGCCAATGTTCTGGTATATCACTGAAACAACTAACGGCATTCAGGGGCTTGTTTTAGATAATCAGGCTAATCCGCTGTATCGTAGAATTATTTTAGATGGTCATGATGTTATAGCAGACAGTTCGTTTGTTTATTCTCGCCCCGAAGATGGTGTTTTTTTTAGGCCAATAACTCCAGGAACTTATACTGTTAAAGTCCAGGACCTTTCAGGTAACACAGAATATACCCAGTCCGTTAATGTACAGCAAGGTCGTAACTTTGTTTTATTCGCTCCTGATAATTTACCTGATATAAATGTTCACATTAAGACGCTTTTGATTAAAACTACCCAGCCCGTGCCGAATACTGATGTTTACATCCAGGGCATGACAAACACATTCGCAGATACTGTTACGACTGACGCTAATGGAGAAATCGATGTTTCGCTGTATCCTGGTATTTACAAGATGGTAACCAATTTAGACGGTAATCCATTCCAGATTGTTAACTACATCGCAGTTTACAATGGCATGGACAGCGTTTATTTAGAGCAATTTAAATTCATTAACGCTCAAATACATTTAGCTGATTATTTCACCAATCAAGATATCGAAAATGCAACGGTTACATTGACTTATGGCAGCTCGTCTGTTTCTTACACTTCCAACGCTTCTGGCATTGTGAATTTAAGCAATTTAATCGGCGGTGAAAGTTACCAGGTTTCTGTCCAAAAAGCTGGATATTATACTTTTGACACGACAATAGTTCCTGTGTCTGATGGACAGGTATTTAATTTCGTGCTAAAACCAGTTGTTAACGTACAAATTACAGTGATTGATTCGAACAGTATGAACCCAATTAGCAATGTAGCAGTTGACCTGTACAAAAATTCTGCATTAATCCATAGCTATACGACTAATTCGCAGGGAACTGTCACATTCTCACTGCCGACTTTCGACACTTACCAGGCTAAAGTAACAATTTCTGGTTTACAGCCTATTTGGCTTGATTTAGAACCGACATCTACCCAGATAACCGACACTGTTTATGTAAAACGTGCTTATGCTAAAGTTACAGTTACTGACGCTTTGAACTCCAATCCAATTTCTGGTGCAATTGTACAGTACGGTAATGACCAGGTTGTTACTGGCAATGATGGTTCTGCTATTATCCCGTCGGCTACACCTGAGACAGTTGACATTTCTGTCCAGGCTTCAGGTTATTACAGCGAAACAGCACAGGTGACGACAAGTGTCGATACAGCAGAATTCACAGTAAGCCTCTATCCGCAGGTTTATTACAACTTTACAGTTATTGATTCTTTGACAAACGAACCAATTTGGGCTGCTTCGGTCACTCTTACTGTCGATGATAACACCCATCTTAATTATTTGACCAACAGCGATGGCTATGTTCAAATTTCTTGGCCAAGCTTTGATCCATATCAGGTTACGTTCTCAAAATACAATTACGTAACAAAGAGCATTGTTTTCGATCCAGCACAGGGTAAAACGCTGGAAATTGACAAAACTGTAGCTTTAGTTCCTGTAAGTACAGGCATTGAAGGGCAGCACAGTATTTCAATTTATCCTAACCCTGCTGCCAAATTAGTTAATATCGCAGGTGCAGACGGATATAAGCTTACGATTTACGACATTGCCGGTAAGGCTGTTATGCAAACGCAAATCAGCAATGATTTAAGCACAATCAACATCTCGCAATTGCAACAAGGCACTTATCTATTGCGATTGACAAATGGCTCAAACGTTGAGAATTTAATTTTGATTAAACGCTAAAAAATCGGCAGATTTCGCATTATGCAGGGCGGGCTGGCCAGGTGGCCAGCCCGCCTTTTTTCGTATGTTATTTGCCAGGTACAAAGCTGTAAAAAAATAATCGATATTTCGGCGATTGAACTGTTATTTTATACCAAAAAGTGAAAATAACGAACTTTTGTAGGAATTTGCTTTAGTAGGATTAACCTGCAAATGGGTAAAATTTCTTTGAGCTAAAAGTAAAAAGTTTTTCACACCCGGTAAAAGCCCAAATCTCCTTTACGCTTAAACCTTGAGATTGAGATAAGAACGATTTTCGCCTTCGTTCCAGAGGTTTTGTATTTTGTCAAAATTATTCTGAATAATTCTGGCAGCCTGCTCTGCTGTAGGCTCTTTAACCAGTACAATTACGAACTGAGGAGTCATTCGCACGATATTAGGTCCAAAAGCCTTGCCTACAAGTACCTGGACGCCATTTTGCTTCATCAATTTGCCTATTCCCTGTGCTTTTTTAGGGTCGCCGTGGTGTTCGTCATGTTCTTCGTCTCCTTGTGTGGTATTTTCAATAGTTTTTAGATGGTTTAAATGGTTTTTATCAATTTCGTAAACCGGATAAAACCGTGCATCGCCAAAATGCCCGTCAAACATTGTTTGTCCATCTGTCGTTGCAAATGCGACTTTCATTGTTCTATCTTTTTTTTGACAAAAGTAATAGAAATTGCTTTTTTATGGTTAAAAAAATCATAATTTTTCAACAATCTCTTGATAATCAGCCTCTATACGGTATCCTGCAGAATCCAGGGCATTACGAAAAGCTTTTAAAAAAGTTATATCTTTAAGGTTAAAAAGATTCGCACCATAATACAAGCCCACTGGTTCCATGCCCTTTCCATAGACCACATAATCAGCAACTAAATCTCCATGGGAATTTAAGATTTTAAATTCCACCTCTACCTCTGCCTTAGCCACAGCAATAGGCATTCCCAGTAGATTTAGCGAATAAAAACTAAAAACCGATAAGGCTGAAAGAAACGGAAACGGCTCTGTTGGCAAATAAGAAACCAAACTACATTTGATTTGGCCATGGGCAACTGGCGAATAATCGCAAAAATTCTGCTTTACAGCCTTTTCGAACAAAGATTTAGCCATGTAAACTTTATAAGTATTTGCGCTCTGGTCTAAAACTGCTGTTTTTAGTGAATCATCTGGATTATCAATGACAAACTTAACCACCCGCTGTCTGCTATTTAACAACATGTAAAATGACCTAACATCGAATTTTAGCTCCAGGTAAGGCAGTTTGTGCGAAAGCTTATAACTGGGCTGTAACGACTTGATACTTACTGTTTTACACGAAACAAAAAAGATAATTAATCCCAAAAACAAAAATTTTACGTACTTCATAGCTTTTTACTTTTTAATTTACGAAAAAATTGCAAGATTAACAAAATCCGCTCATAATTAGCCTTTTAAAAATAACACCACAGCAAACTTAACAGTGGAACAATTGACAAAAATTTCTTACTTTTGCCTGACCAAAACATTAAAAACAAAGCATTTGCTCAAAATAGGCAACATATTTATCGAGAAATATCCTGTTCTGCTGGCGCCAATGGAAGATGTCACAGACGTTTCGTTTCGTGCTATATGCAAGGAATTCGGCGCTGATATTGTTTTTACGGAATTTATCTCCTCCGAAGCATTAATTAGAAATGTGGACAAGACTTTGCAGAAAATGCGAATTTACGATTTTGAGCGACCAGCTGCGATTCAGATTTACGGACATGATATTGAAAACATGGCACAGGCAACCAGAATCGTATCGCAGGCTAAACCAGATTTTATTGACATAAACTACGGTTGCCCGGTCAAAAAAATTGCTTTACGAGGCGCTGGCTCCGGACTTTTACGCGATTTAGACAAAATGGAGCAAATGACACGCGCAATTGTTCAAGCTACTGATTTACCCGTAACTGCAAAAACACGCCTGGGCTGGGATAGCGAAAGCATTGTCATTGAAGAGGCTGTTCTGCGATTACAAAACACTGGCATACAAGCAATTACAATACACGCACGCACCCGCTCGCAAATGTACTCTGGTAAAGCTGACTGGTCATGGATTGCAAAAATTATATCTAACCCTGACGTTAAAATCCAGATTATTGGCAACGGCGACATTACGACTCCGCAAATGGCTAAAAAAGCTTTCGAACAATACAAAGTTGACGCAATTATGATTGGACGCGGCGCAATTGGTAGACCCTGGATTTTTAAACAAGTAAAACACTATTTAACAACTGGCCAACTGTTGCCTGAGCCGAATGTCCAGGAACGTGTGCAAATCGCCAAAAAGCACTTCGAACTTTCGCTTAAATACAAAGGCATGCCGCGAGGTATCTTTGAAATGCGCCGGCACTTTGCAATTTACTTCAAAAACGTCCCAAATTTCAAAACATTTAAACTGCAGCTTTTGACAGAGCAAGACCCGGATAAAATCATCAAAATCTTAGACCAAATCGCCAGTCAATACGGCGATTTCACGCCCCAACCCGCTTATGCTTATGATAACATGGAACAGGGCGAAAACTAAAGTTTTTTCGTATTACGTTAATTTAACCATAATTCAACGCTGAACTCGTACAGCAATTTCTCACTGCAGCATTACCCTGGTAAGTGCGAGAATTTATTATCTTTTCGCTACCCCCTTGATTAACGTATTAGCAAACCTGCGGCTGACCGTGAATAAGACTAAAATTAGCTGAATTACAAGAAAACTCTGTCAAATTCAAAAAGTACGGCGCACGGCCGACGCCGTGCGCCGTACTATCGCTGCAAAAACACAGCAAATCTGCTCATTAACCGGTTGCTTGAAATGACGCCATAGTCCGTTTAATTTTCGAGTATTTATATTTCCGACGAAGGGCTAAAACACTATCGCACAATAACTTTGTACGTCAAAAACAGGCAATACATCGAAAGAAAAAATTAATCGAAAAGCGTAACGGACAAACGCCAATTAATAAGTTCCCGTAGCCAATGACGCTATGCCAACATTATCAAGGTAAAACTGCCCGCCTTTAAACGCAAAGATTCCAGACTTAATCGGGTTATCCTGGTCAACGTAGTCAAGTATCAGACCATTATTGGTAAAGACTTTAATATCCCCGCCTTGATAAGTTACAGCCCAAAAACGCCAATCGCCAGGCTGTCCATCCCAATTACCACGACCGTACGAAAGCATTTTTACGCCCGAAGAAGTCTTTTTAAACAATTTTACCTCGCCATTTGTAGCATAAGGAAGCTGTACATAATAGCCCTGTGAACCATCTTTGCTCATGTGAAAATAGACATAAACATTTTTAGTAGTAGCCTCAAATTTCAAATAGCCACCAACTCCCATGTCTGTTATATTCACTTCAAGCTTTACGCCATTGTCAAAGACTTTAAGGACTTTACCTTCAGTATCGTCATATTGTTTGAGCTTAACGACCATTCCCTGACCTGTCCACTGCGAAAAAGGCACCTGTTTGGACACGTCAAGCTTTTCAAAATCTTCGAAAAACACTACATTAGGTCCCATCATAAATGGCACAGGATAAGCAGCATAACCGCTGGGTTGCTGTGCAGGCTGTGACTGTGGTTGCTGATTTTGCTGAGGTTGCGCTTGAGGCTGTGGCTGCTGAGCAACATTAGGAGCAGGAACATTAACAACAACGCGCGGAGCAATTAAATCTGATAAAAGAGAAATAATTGAACAGCTTGAAAATGTAAAT
>WFZV01000248.1 GCA_015489395.1 Bacteroidales bacterium | reverse complement strand
ATAATTTTAAGTTTGGAATTGTTCTAAATAACATGTATATTTGTCACGAACAAACAATCAAACTAAAAAACAAAAACTATGGTACGTATAGGTCAAAAATTTCCAGAACTCACCGTTAATACCACTCACGGAGTAAAGGTATTACCAAAGGATTACGAAGGAAAATGGATGATTCTCTTTAGTCATCCAGCAGATTTCACTCCAGTTTGTACAACAGAATTCGTTGCTTTTCAAAAACGTTACGACCAATTTCGCGAATTAAACGCTGATTTATTAGGTCTTTCAATAGACCAGGTATTTTCACACATAAAGTGGACAGAATGGATTGAGCAGAATTTAGGTGTAAAAATCGAATTCCCAATTATTGCCGACGATCATGGTGAAGTTGCACGTACTCTTGGTATGCTGCCTGAAAATGGAACTGTTACAGTACGTGCTGTATTCTTCGTTGATCCCAAAGGCATTATTCGTGCAATTATTTACTATCCACCAGAGTTAGGCCGCAACTTTGACGAAATTTTGCGTGTATTGAAAGGATTGCAAGTATCTGACGAGCATGGTGTAGCTCTTCCAGCTGATTGGCCAAACAACAAAGACCTTAATCTTGGCGATAAAGTTATTGTTCCTCCAGCAAATACCGTTGAATTAAAAGAAAAACGCTTAGAACAACAGAAAGCTGGTGAAATTGAATGTTTCGACTGGTGGCTTTGCTATAAAAGCTTATAATTAGCTTGATATAAAGCTTTATGTGCCAGTTCTTATACAAGAACTGGCACTTTTTTCAATAGCCGATTTTGACGATTTAAACAAAAAAGTTAACTTTAACACATCACAAACCTTAAAAATTATTTAGCCATGGAAAAAATACAAGTTTATAAATGCGAAGTTTGCGGCAATATTGTCGAAGTTTTACACGTCGGCGGCGGCGAATTGGTATGCTGCGGCCAGCCAATGAAACTTATGGAAGAAAAAACTGCCGACAGTGGTACAGAAAAACATGTTCCTTACATTGAACGAGTAGGCAACAAGTATGTTGTACGTGTTGGTCAGAATCAAGCCCACCCAATGGAAGAAAACCATTATATCGAATGGATTGAGCTGATTGTTGACGGTCAAGTTTACCGTAAATTCTTATCTCCAGGCGACGAACCTAAGGCAGAATTCGAAGTACCTGAAGGCAAAGACGTTTATGCTCGTGAATATTGTACACTTCACGGACTGTGGAAAGGTAGCCTGTAATTTTACGTTATAGTGCGAAAAAGCCATATCGTTCGTAGTTTCCACAGATTTACGAAAGTGTTATTTACACAAAACATTTAAAAACGTCTGCGTAATTTTTACATGAAAGCATAAATAAGCGAGAGCTGGCTGCGAAGCAGCCAGCTCTTTTCGTTATGAGAAAGTTAATGTTATTGGTGCCAGAATATTAGAAGAACGATTTGACCTGAGCTTTTTCATGTTCGATATTTTTCTCGACTTTGGTCGTCTTGCCTTTGTTAAATCTATAGGAAATTTGAAACAGGAAAATGTTTTTAATGATGCCCAGGTCGATTTTGTTAAGTTCTTTATAGAGAGGAGTTTCTATGTAAGTGACGTTATCGTAATTAAGCCAGCCCGGGTGTGGGTTGAAAGGTAAGACGTAGAAGAACATAACCGAAAGACGGTCTTTAGCAAATTTTTTCTGTACGAAAAGCGAGAAAAAGTCATTGTTAGTGGTTCGGTAGCCCTGGGCGGTCAGGATTTTACCGGTCCAATGTTGGTATAAAAGTGCAGCAGTGAAAATTTTAGGGTTATAGTACACAAGCTGTATTGAGCCTTTCCAGTCGTGCAATTTTCGGTTAATGTTTTGATAAGAGAGTTTGTACCAATAGATGTCAGCAGAGTTTTGCAGGATAATTTTTCGTCCAAATGGAATCATGAGGTTGAGTTTAGTCCCGTAATTAGTGTATTTTCCGATGTTTTGATAAGTAACCAGGCCGTCGAGGTTATTGTCCTGTGGCTGGATGTAGACTTGTGTGATATAGTTTTTGGTGAAATGGTAGTAAGGTTCGGCGCTAAACAATCCGCCCAGAACAAGCAGTTTTGCAGATAATTTGTTGATGTATGCAGGAGCGAGGTTAGGATTGCCTTGCATTGCGATTTTCGTGTCAATCAGGCGTTTTGTTGGATTAAGCTGAGATGCAGATGGTGCTTGTATCTCGCTGCGGTATTTAAGTTTTAGGCTCAGGAGTTTTGATGGAGAAATTTTGATGTCAGCGTACGGCTGGTAGAAATTCATGTTTTTGCTCAGTTCGCCAGAATTAAGGTAATAGTGTTCGTAAGCAGAACCTAATTTGATTTTAAACGTAGAGTTGAGTTTGTAGGCAAAGTAAAGATAACCAGTGAGTGAATTGTCTAAGTAATTGTAAAACAATGAAGTATCGCCAATAATACTGGTGTTTGTTTTCATATTACGCTGCTTGTATCCCATGCCGAAGTTTATGCTAAATTTTCCGATTGGGTACATAGCATCTAAGTGCGAGTTCAGGATATTTGTCAGATTTTGGGTTTTGTTGTCGCCGTTTGCATAGTCGATATTGTCTAAGTCGATTTGGTTTAAGTCATTGTAGATTTTAACGATGTTGTTAGTATGTGTTTTGTCGGTCTCGTAAGTAACGTCTGCTTTGATTTTCAGGTTATTAATGTCACCGTTGTAAAAGAGCGTGCCATATGTAAATTTTTGGGGATTTTGAGATTTAAATACCTGGAAGTATTTGTTAACCTGGTTATTAGGCAGTGAGTCAATGACTTGCCAGACATTGATTAAGTTTTCGGGGATATTATTAAGATTCAATTCAAAGCTAATTGTGTTGAGTGGATTTATTTTGTAATCTATGCCAGTAGTTAAAAAGTAACCAGAGCCAAAGGCGTTCATAGATGGATATTTGCCGTTAGGTAGTTTGTATGTTTTCATGCCGTTTTTATAAGTTCTGATAATTGGGTTTTCTATTTCGAAGCTGGTTTTGTTGACAGGTAAGTCCATGTAGAAGTTCAATTTGTTGTGAGTTATTGTTATGTCAGCAGATGCCATGTTAGCAACGTCTTTTGAGTATTTGTCTTGCGGAGCATAAATGCCTTTAAGTGAAGTATAAATCTCGTAACCCTGGTAGTTGTCTTTGAGAATTATGTTAATCACAGCGCTATAGCCTTCGAGACCGTAACGTCCGCCTGGGTCGCGGATAACCTCGATTTTCCAGATACGTTGTGGGTTAATCGATTCTACGTAGTTTGGGTTCTTTTTTAAACCATTGACTAAAATCAGTACTTTAGTGTCGCCATCAACGCTAATCTGGTCGTTATAGCGGTCGTAATGGATACCCGTGATTTGGTCCAGAACTTCTTTCACGTTGGAAGCACGCTCTTTCATTTGCTTTGTAACAATAACAACCTGCCGGTCGATATCATCTTTTTTCAGTTTTGCTTTGACTTCTACGCCCTGGAGATTTTGGACGCTGGGTGTAAGGTAAACGATGCCCAGATTCTGATCTTTATAGGCTTTAATGGTTAAAGTATCGTCTTTGTAGCCGGTAAAGCGAAATACCAATTTGTAGGAACCCGGATTGAGGTTGATTGTGAAAAATCCATTATTATCGCTTAAAGCCATGGTAAGAGCGCTATCCTTGGCATTTAAGATAATGACCGAGGAGTAGGGAAGGGGCGACCTGGATTGTTTGTCTTTTATTTGTCCCTGGATTTGAACCTGTGCAAAAGATGCAACCGAAATGAAAATTGATAAAAGTAAAAGTTTAACTTTCATTGTTTTAAGTTTTTTGTGTTTTAGTATGACGAAAAAAGATTGTTTTAGTTACAAAAGAATTTAATTGTTTTACTATACAGGTGTATTACTTAACTATTACACTACAAATGTATGACGATTTTTTTGATTTTGACAAGTTTTTTAGTGTTAAAAAGTTTAAAAAATATTGACATTAAGCTTGAAAAGCTGACGGAAAGCCAATAATTTTTTGATGTTTAAATCTGAAGGAAGCGAAATGATCGGGAAACAAAGTGTATTGATAATTTTGCTTGAAATTTTCTGTATTACCTCTGCATTTGCGCAATGGTGGGGTATAGGAATTAGCCTAATGGGAAATTTTGGGGACGAGTTGAGCAGATTTGGCTTTGTAGCGAGTTCGTATTATGTTATGGACCATTGGCAGGAGGAGATGCGAATAGGAGTTTTTTATACTTTACGGCCTGTGGGACCACCTTTGTCAACGCCTGAAATACAGTTAAACTTTAGTCTTGGGTACGGCTATGGGAAAAAATCATGGGAATCGGCAGGTTACGCTAATTTTTTAACCAATAAAACAAAGTACAAAACACTAATAAGCTATTGCTTAAATTTCTACTTAGACAGACTTGGCACTTCACAACGGACTGGCACAATTTGGTTTCAGAATGGACATTGGGCTTTTTATACTGAAAATGATTTATTTGCCCAACATTCCGACCACTTCCGAACCGGGGCTGCACGCCTGGCCTGGATTGATACGATTAGTTTTAGTTTAAATCTGGTAACCTGGACTCCGGAGACGAAAAATGTGCCTGTACAAACAGACCCAGATTACCCTGCACGATGGGGTTACAAAGATTTGACAAAGCAAAAATACGGACGTTACTCTACTGGGTTTATATATTTACAGGTGGAAAACAGCAACTTTTCAGCAGGACTGGGATATGAAAGCGAGTGGATTCGTTATGTGTTCCAAAACAAACTGATTCATGACATGATTTTTCTGCCGAGGTTCCTTGTGCCAGCCAGGATGAAGCATTATCCTATGGTGGCAACAGATGGACAGGCTTATTTATTTAAACCCGGGCAAAAAGTACGTCCTGGACAGGTGGTGTGGTTTGTTGCTAAAAAACGTGGGATGTTTTATTGAGCGGCCCCGCAGTCCCCTGCGGGGTTATGTAGTGTTTCAGTGCGTCGCATTTCCATACGACGTTACATGATGGTCATGCCTACGGCATTTGGGTGTGCCTGACGCCTCTAGAGACCCCGCAGGGGACTGCGGGGCCGCTCAATAAAACATCCCACGTTTTTTAGCAACAAACCACACCACCT
>WFZV01000247.1 GCA_015489395.1 Bacteroidales bacterium | reverse complement strand
CTATGTATTGGAAAAAACTACCACTAAAACTACTTGAAAGTAAACAAAAACAGAGAATACCGAAAAACCAGGAAAATCCACGCAAAATTTACTCTAAAAAATCATACAAAACTTCTCCACCTCGCTGCTAACCAAACCATTAGCAATTTCCAACAATAACTCATTGAACCGTGATTTGAACGAAAAATAATAAAAGCAAGCTTTACCAAAATCAAATCATACTAAAAAAAATTCCCAAAAATCGCATTCACAACTAACTCAAAATCAAAACATTACTCTCGAAGTCGCTTTTTTTTGACAAAAACAAATTCTATTCGCTAATTCTTGGCACCGTTTTTGGTTTATTATGAATAGAATTTTGAAAACAACATTTAACAAAAATCTACTATACTAAAACTCAAAAGCCATGGAAAACTACATCAGAGTAGAAAGAGCTAAAAAAAAGATTACACAGGCCGAATTGGCTAAAAAGCTCAACGTCTCAAGACAGACTATTCACGCAATTGAAACGGGGAAATTTGTTCCCTCGACTGTTTTAGCTCTTAAAATTGCAAAGTTCTTTGGCGTTAAAGTCGAAGACTTGTTCAAATTGGAAAACACCGACTAAAAAAAAGCCCTTGCTGCTCAAGCAGCAAAGGGCAACATTAGAACGGGGTATATGACGACCGGTGCCATCGCGGCACTGGTTTTTTCTTTATATAAACATGTGTGCGTCTTTTTCCTGGCCAAACCTTTTAGCTTCTGCTTTTTCTTCCCTTCTTCGACGAATATCTTGCTTACGTCGTTTTATAAATGAAAATATCGAACCAAATCCGGCAAAAAAGCCGCCTATTAATCCCAGTAAATCTTTACCTGATTTAACTTTCTCGCTTAAATAATTTGCTGCGATAGGCACTAACCATTCAACCTTAGTGCCGCGGAACAGCTCACGGGTGATGTTGGGCAAAGTAAGCTCACGTTCGAACTTTTTTAAACGGGCTTTAAGAATCTTTCGACGGATCCTTGCTTTGCGGTACAAATAAGCCCGGTAACGTTGTAAATCACGCAGATTTTTTATCTGAACTGTGCTTTGAGCCATAATTGTTTTTTTGTATTTCACTGTGACGCTCTGTTTCAAAAAAAGCTGAAATCAAGGCATTAATTAAAGGATTTGTAATCAATACTTTCCTGAACAAGAGTACCAAAATTCCCAGCACGAAAATAACTCCACCTACAGCCAAAAAGCCTAAATAATACGCACCCCAAACCTTTCCCAGATACAAAGCCAATGCTATGAACAAAAACATCAAAAAAATCGGCACAATCAACCACACCAAAAAAATCGAAAATACACGGGTATAAAGCTGTGCCAGACTTTCAACCAGATTTAACCGAAAAATTTCCCAGCGTAATTCATAGTACTTAAAAAAATCATTGACTATTTTGTAAAATTCTTCCTTTAATCCTTTGTCTTTCATAAAAATCGGCTTTTGATTTTACATTAAAAGGGGCGTCATTATCAGGCGCCCCTGTGATAGGCTTTTAACGATAATTATTTAGAAAACTTCTCTTTGGCTTTTTCGAAAACTCTTTTACCCTCTTCTGCGTAATCGTCTAATTTTTCTTTAATCAAATTCCGTGTTTCTTCTCCTGATTCAGGAGCCATCAACAGACCAATTGCTGCTCCTGTGAGCATTCCAACTATAAATCCGAATAAAAATTTTACTCCTTTGTCCATGGCTTTATGATTTAACGTTTTACTCAAAGATAAAAAATTATCATTAACTTTCAATTTTTTTTCGCAAAAATTACTTAAACTATAATTCCCGAATGCAACTTTTATTTTATTTTTTTACTTTCGTTTTAAAAGGACAAACAAAAATTATGTTAGCTAAAGAGCTTTTGACAGATTCATTGCCAGCTTTAAAACCTACTGACACAGGACAAATAGCTTTAGGCCTAATGGAACAGTACAAAGTTTCGCATCTGCCTCTGGTACAAGACGGTCATTACCTCAACCTTGTATCAGAAGACGATATCTATGACTACAATTTAGAAAATTTACAATTTAACCAGGCAAGACTCAAAACGTTTGCCCCATACGTCACCGAAAATCAATCTATTTACGAAATATTAACCTTGCTTTCAAGGGTAAAAATCACAGTCTTACCAGTATTGTCGAAAAAAAATATCTATCTGGGCAGTATTATAGTCAACAATTTGATTTTTGACGCAATAAAACTCTTTGGTTTAGACCAGGAAGGAGCTGTTCTTATCTTCCGAATAAAAAAGCGCGATTACTCAATTGTACAAATCGGCCAAATCATAGAAGCCAACAACGCCAAAATCCTGAGCTTTTTTGCTTTGCCCGTTGACAACGATCACATTAAATTGGTCATAAAAATTAACACAAAAGACGTTGTATCCTTACTCCAGACTTTCGAGCGGTACGATTACGAAGTCGATTCCGTGCTTTACGACGACGAAAAATATAACGAAATATTCAAAGAGAGGTTTGACGCATTGATGAATTTTCTGAAAATTTAGCTATTCGTCGGTTAAATCGTTAATTTCCGTGCCTTTGGGTAGGCGTTTGGGATCGTATTTAAACATCAAGTCCGGTATGTTGATATTTGGCTTTTCTTCGAGGAAATCCACTACAATGTCAATGCCGTTTTTGCCCTGGTATTTAACGCTAACGATCTGTCCGGTTGATTTATCAATCCAGATACGTACGAGCGAATAAGGAGACTTTTTCGGGTCGTCGGGATAAAGGTCAACAATGTCCATTGTGCGCTTGATAGGGACTATCTTGCCGTTTTTCAAAGTTTTTGTATCAAATCGAGCATACCCGCGATAAGAGTATTTGAAGCCTTTTTTGTAGATATAGAGCAATTTTTGTGGGGTAAGGATATCGTCGGATTCTGGGTCGTAGAGTGTAATATTTAGCTCTTTGTTTTTTTTGTCAAAGCTGTAGATTTTAACACCGTCAGAAAAGATTTCAAGGTTTGGGATAATAAGTTTGTATTTGTCTGTGCCTTTTACATAGAGCCAGCCAGTATATTGCTCTTTTAGACGGTTGGCTGTGTCTTTGTTGTCGTAAACCTGGTATTGGAAGTAAAGGCGAAGTGTGTTGAATTTCGAGTATCGCTTGCTTAGTTGGTCTAAAACTTGCTTAGCGCGCGGGTCGTGGATAATTGTATCAATCTGTTTGTTTTGCGCAAAAGTAAGTAGTGATAAAGACAGGATTATCGCAGTAAAAATGGTTTTCATGTTGTTGTGGATTAAATTTGTTTGTGAAAATAAAACATTTTTTTGGGTTTGTTATTATACAGTAATTTTTAAATTTGCTAAAAATCACAGTGATTTTGATATGCTGGCGTTACTAAACAAAGAGTTATATCAATTTTTCCGTTCCATAACCGGGTATGTAGTTTTAGGATTTTTTCTAATCGTTTTGAGTTTGTTTCTGTGGCTGTTTCCTACGCAGTTTAATATTCTCAACAGTGGATTAGCTGATTTTGAGCCAATGTTTTTGCTAATGCCCTGGCTGTTTCTATTTTTAGTTCCAGCTATAACCATGCGTTCAATTGCAGAGGAAAAAAAGCAAGGCACATTAGAATTTTTAATGACAAAGCCGTTGGGAAGTTTAAACATTGTTCTGGCTAAATACTTTGCAGCTTTGATTATTATTTTAATTGCAATGGTTTCGACGTTAGTGTATTTTGTTTTGGTTCAGTATTTTCTAAGTGAACATTTAGTTGATACAGGGGCGTTTTGGGGTTCATTTGTTGGTACGTTTTTGTTGGCAAGTAGTTTTGCAGCAATAGGTATTTTTTCGTCATCGTTAACATCCAATCAGATTATAGCCTTTTTGATAGCTGTTTTGTTATCGCTTGTGATGTATATAGGATTTTCGTTGCTTAGTCAGCTAAGTTTTCTCACCCAGATAAGTCAAATAATCGCTTATTTAGGCATAGAATTTCATTTTAAGTCAATCAGTAAAGGAGTCATAGACACGCGCGATATAATTTATTTTTTGAGCCTTATCACCATATTTCTTTATGCTACTGTGCTTCTTTTGAACAACAAACGTTAGTCCATGGAGTTGAGTTTTAGATTTTTAGACAACCGTAAAATTTTATTAGCAAATATTTATACGACCTATTTATATGTGTTTTTCCTGCCATTTGGGATTTACTTCTCGTTGAAAATATTGATTTTGTGGGTTTTAACAGCTTTACCATTTATAAAATGGAGTACATTAAAAACTTCACGACACAAGTTATTCTTGATTTTGCTGATGATTTATGTTTCGCTTTTTTTCGTTGGTATTTTATACAGTAAACCCAAAGCAATAGGTCTGGAGCTGGCTATTAAGCGTTTGTTAATTCCGCTGATAATCATAGTAATGATGTCAATGATAAAATATTATCGCAACAAAGTAGAGCTGATTTTGAGTCTTTTTGTTCTTGGTTCAGCTGTCTCTGCTCTTGTCTTATGGTTAATAGCTACTTTTCGTTCGATTTACATAATTGATGGCAGTATCTTTTTCGACCCACGAATAGATTTAGGTTATGGTATGGGGTTAAAACGGGCATTGTTTAACTCATACACTTATTTTACATATCGTTATTTCTCGTATTTGATGCATCCGGGCTATCGCTCAATGTATTATGTTTTTGCGCTTGGGATATGGATTTTTTTAAAACGAAATCCTTATAATTTAAAATACAGCCAGCTCACTAAATTCTTAACCAAACCAATAATTTTTTATCCTGGCATAATCTTTTTGTCCATTACGATTTTTCTGTTGAGTTCGAAAACCAATTTAATTTCCTGGTTTCTTTTGCTTTTGTTGACTTTTTTAACGGGGAAATTTCCTTTTCGTTATTTAATCTCTGCAGTGTCTACTATCCTGATAGCAATTTTAATTTTATATAATCCGCGCACAAAGGAATTAGTCAAAGCTCTTAACGACTACAATAATTCTAAAATTGTCTCAGGTCAAGATTCTGCAAATTTAGCCAGGATTTATTTCTGGCAATCGTCCATCCAGATTGGCATGCAAAATCCTATAATTGGTGTGGGAACTTCGGACCTGGAATGGCAGCTTATGCGGGCAAATGCCCGGCGAGGCCTTTATCAGTTTGTTTCGCCTGTTTACAATGCTCATAATGAATTTATCGATACCTTTGCAAGGTTAGGCATGATAGGCTTAATTGCGCTTTTGTCGTGGTTGGGTTATATTTTTTATTATGGTGTAAAAGAACGGCGGCAATTACTTTTGTTTCTGCTGGTTTTGCTGCTTATAAATGCTTCGTTTGAAGTGATTTTCAATCGTGAAGTTGGAATTTTATTTGCTATGTTTTTTATTGGTTTACTGTTATTTACCGATTATGAGAAGAGATTACCCAGAATTTTCTTTTAAGCCGTCTTATGCGTTTCAAAGTCTTTTTGTTTTCAAAAAGAACTATTGATTTTATGCCTGAAAGCAGGGCTTTGACCCAAAACTTTATATCGCTAAAGCTCCTGTCGTGAATATAAGCGATAACTCCTGTTTTGTAAAAAATGCCGTTTTTCGGATTATCATTACGAACTACCACACGCGCCAAAAACGATAAAAAACGACGTGGTCTTGGATTAAATTCAGAATTCGGCTTTAACAAGACCAGATTTAGATTATGATAAGTGGCGCGCATCGTGCCGGTGGCAATAGAATCCCAGCCATTCATCACAAATTCTGCCTTTTTTAGCTTTCCAGAAGTGATTTTGATATTTGCAGCATAAATCAAATAGCTGTTGAACGTATCAATATCCATTGGGCCTAAATATCCGTAAAATTTAAACGGATAGGTGATTGTATCCAATTTGAAGAACCCGTAAACTTCCAGATCTCCTTGATTTTGCAGCATTCCAGACAAACGTAAGTTTAAGTAAGGATTAGAAATTCGCGGATTGTTCGTTATATTGGTTAAAACAAGGTTTACGTCGTTCAATTCTATATGTCCGGGCCGTCGCCAATCAGGTAATTTTTCGTCATAAGCAACATTAAAGGCACGAACTACTACAGATTTTATATCAATCGGGATAGGAGCTTTCAGGAGTAAATCCACAAAATGAGGCTTCTTTACTGCATAATTATGTGGCACGCTTTTGTCCAGATAAGCATACAAATCTATTCCATTTACGAAAACGCTGTATGCTAATAAATGTTTTGCGAAAAACAGGCTGTCCCAGTTTATGCGGTTGACTGAAAACTGGTGAATCCAGGCATCAACCATTGTTTTTCGCCATACCTGCTTACGGGTAAATGTCGCAGTATCATAATTGCACCAGTATTTTAAATTTTTGCCGTAAATCTGTTGTTTTGAGAGATTTAGCGATAAATTTTCAAAACCTAAAGAATACATATCAGACAAACGCCGGCGGAAATCCTTAATTTGCAGTATAATATTGTCTGAGTAAAACAAGCGTGGACTGTCGATGCGGGATAACGAATCGATGTTTAAACCATAAACAGTCAAATCTACATGCTTAAGACTGTCCAGGGCTTTTATAAACGCAAAATTTGTTACTCGTATTGAATCGATTTTGATTTTGTTTAAAACGTTGCTAATCAGCTTATAAACATCAATCTTTCGTAAATCTACTGGCTTTGATTGGTGCTTAATTTTTGATTTGTTATATTTTTTTATAACGACTTTGGTACTGTCTAAACCCAAAGTATTGACAATTAATCGCTTTTTAGTGATTAAATCATTAATGGACAGGCCGTTAATTGCCAAGGATTTGCCCAAAAACTGATTACTATCAACTCTGGCCGAAAAATCATGCGCTAAAATGTTGCCTTTACTATTTAGCAGGGCTTTACGAACCTGTAAATTAAGTTTTTTTTCGCTGTTGAAATTCAGGTCAGTTAAAGACACTTGCCAAAACTTAAGCGGCAAACCTGTATAATCCATTTTTACGACTGAATCTGCATGAATTCCGCTTAACGTTAAACTTAAATTCGTAAATAAATCAAGTTTTTGTGACTTTTGCTGGAAATGCACCGCAATATTTGACAGTAAAACACTGTCTATCTGGAATTTTCGCATAATTGCTGGCAAAAGAAAGACATTTGCTTCTTTTGTGTGCTGTTTTTTCTTTTGTCTGGTAATTAGTAGATGTAAAAAGCCTTTTTTACAGACGATATTTCTTATTTTCAACTTATTAGAATCAAGCAAAGTCCAATAATCCACGTTGTTAAAACGGATTTTTGGGAAAGTCGCTGCTATCAGGGCGTCGGCGTGCTTCTTAGTCGTATCGCCCAGGATAACAACATCATCAAGAGTAATCGAAGAATCTTCCGAAGCCAACGTAAGTTTTCCTATAATCGCACGGTGGACACTGTCGCGAAAGTAATAGTTATAATTTTTTATCACAAACTTAACATTTTTCGAACAAAACAAATGATGCTTGCAATTTTCAATAGAATCAGGCGAAAAATTAAACCGGTACAAATCAATGGTCAACCTATTGTCAAACAAAGGCAAAATCGTATCGCCAAAGGTCTGCATAAAAGTCAAATGGGCATTGGATAAAATGATCGAATCAGATTTAACCTGCTTGACAACCCCTCTAAGCGGACGCACAATCTCAGTCAAATTTAGCACAGGCCGCAATTGCAACTGGTACAAAAAATTAATTCTATTCGCTGAGACAAACAGCAAAGAGTCTATTTCCTGGTGAGTTAAATCTTTTGCCTTTAATTGCTCGACAAAACTGCTGAACTCCTGGACTATTTTCCGGGTAATTTTTGCTGTAGTGTCGTTAACGTTGATCTGGCTGTAAGGCAAATTTACTCTGTAAATTAAACTAAGCGCCAGATTTTGCAACGAATCAATAGCATTTAACTTAATCTTTAAATCTTGATAAACCGAACTATCAATTTGACTCAAATTCTGGTAAATGTCAAAAACTGCTTGATTTGCAATATCAATGATTTGCTCCGATGCACGAAATCTTATTGTATCTCGCAATTGCTTTTTGATTTGCTTATTAATCAGCTCTGGATAGGAAAAAATCTTCATCTGCGGCGCAGATACATACAAAGACTTAAAAATAAACCGATTGTCTGATAGATAACGTTTTACATCAAATCCTCGAATATACAAGGTAGGAAGCCAAAAATCCAATTTCATAGACTTACCCAAAGCCCGTAAAAGACTGTCGGAATTCTGTTTAGGCTTTAGCTTTAAACCATAAACAACAAAAAGATTTTTCAAACTGTTAAAATATAGGCTGTCAATACCAATTGAATGCACGAAATTCGAATTATTTAACTCAAACTTACTTACTCCAAATTCAAGAGAAGAAAATTGCAAAAATTTCTGAACCTGTTTCTGGCTAAAATCCAAACTCAAACCTTTCAAATCTAAGTTTACCAAAGACCGCACATTAACAGCTTGTCTACCAGCATGTTTCAAAACCTCATAATTCGCTCTATTTACTTTCACCTGTCGAATCTCAATTTTTTTGACCACAGGAATCTGCGATAAGTCGAACTTGTTTTTAGACCTGGCACGTTTACCATACTTTTGCGTTGTCGAAAGAAAAACATTTGGCTCATCAACCTGCAAAACATTAAGTTTTACAACGCCTGTGTTATAGGCTTTTACCAGATTAAATCCCCGTGCCGTAACCCTGCGAATCGTAAAACTGCTCAACTTCTGCCATGGCTTCAACTGCGAAATACTTGAAACCCTGGGCAAAATATAAAACTGCTTTGCTGTAAAAATCTGCTTTTTTGTATCTAATTCAATCGATTTAGCCGTAACAAAATGAACTTTATCCTTAAGCCGGGTAAAATAATCATTTAACTGCAGACGAATTTTCCTTGCAAAAAATATACGGTTTGAATCAAACGCCGACGCACTATCTACTTCTATATCAGACAGTTTTACATTTAAATTTCCCACTTGCGTCTGGACGTTTTTCCGATTATTAACATACTGCTTGAAATTGGCTTGTGAAATTGACAAATCACGAATTTTTATATAATGCAAGCGTCCTTTTATGAGCAAATAAATCTGATAAGGCGTTGGCAATTTCTGCTGCTTTTTAACCATTTTATAACTAAGAATCTTCAATCCCTGAACCCTGACACTGTCCAGATCAACCACACGATTTAAATAAATCTGCTGAAAATCTGCTCCCAATAAATAAACGTCATGGGCAAAAACATCAAACTGGTTCAACGAATCCACAAGCCTGTAAGGATATAAATGCGTATTGTGAAAACGAATAGTTTTTGTGCGAGAGTCTACTTTTAACAAATCTGCTTTAATAACCTGAAAATTAGAGAGTTTTACACGATAATCTTTGATTAAAATGCTATAATTTTTTACAAACAAACTGGCTTTATTAATCAAATGATGATCAACATAAAACCCATACAAATTTAACGTTACCTCCCTGGCATTAAACGAATTCTTTAAACGGTTGAGAAAACCAAACTTACCATTAATTATCGTCAATCTGTGGACATAAACCGAATTTACCAGCTTTAACACAAACCTGAGAAAATCACGATTAACTACCTGATAACTCGCTGGTAACTTACGAGTAAATTTCTTTTGCTTAAAAGAATAAAAATGAACCTCTAACTGGTCAAATACAACGGCTTTTAAATACAACTTCTTTTCTCTAAGCAGCGATAAAATACCTATACGCCGTAAAATCAGCTTTTTAAGCTCAATTTGATATAAATTTTTATTAACCCTACGGCTGGTATCAGGTATAAGCTTAAAATCATCAAGATACACACTCCGCGAAAAAATATCGACTCGTAATCTTTTAAAATTTACGTTATACAGGGAATCTGTCGATCGATAAACAAAATGTTGCACTGTCTTGCTCAAAATCAAATCTCCATAATTCCAGAAAATCAACTCCAAACCACCTAAAATAATCAATACGAACAACAAAGGGATAAGAACGCGAGTTATTTTAGTTTTTTTACTCGCTCTCATCTTTCTCTTTAATTTTCGACCAAATATCCTTTAACTTTTTCATAGCTTTTCCCTTTGTCTCAACCCCCAAAACATATCCATAAGCGTCCAGGCCTTCCACGTTGTCGCAAATAATTTTAATAACAGCAATCGTCGGAATAATCACAATCATACCTGGTATGCCCCAAATTACGCCAGCTGCAATTATGCTCAAAATCGTTATTAATGGATTTAGGTCAACATTACCACCTATTATCGTGGGTATCAAAATATTATGATCAACGAAAGTTATCACCCAGAAATATAAAAGTATTAGCAATGGCGTGTAAGGATTAGAAGAGATTAATAATGAGAATGTTAACGGAACAGTTCCACTAACCAGGGTTCCAAAATATGGGATAAACGAAAACATGGCTGTCATAATAGCTATTGCCACAGAATATTTAAGTCCGATTATGGTTAAAAAAACTGTATGGGATATGGCTAAAATCGTTACATCAATCAACACCCCAACCATATAACGGGTTGTGACTTTCGAAATTTGTTTCAACAAATTATCTGTCAATTTACCATTACGCTGTTCGGCAAGCATTAAAATGAAATTCTTCCAGCGGTCACGATAAAGCAACATAAAAAACGTATACACAGGAATCAGTAAAATAGCTTCAAGTGTTCCAATGGCTTTTATTGAAACGACTGTCAAAATCTTTCCACCTTTTTCAAATATCTTCGTAATCTGGTGCTGCAGCCATATCTCCTGGTCTTCTACCGAAACATGAAATTTGGTCTCAATCATTGCTTGAAAATTCTTCAAATTGTTGACTGCTGTTTTTTTCAAAGTTGGAAAATCAGAAACCATGTGCTTAATTTGCAATGCGAAAAAATTTCCTGCAAAATAAAGAACCACAAAAGCTACGAAGATAGCTAATAAAATTGCCAATGTACGTGGAGCCTTTAATTTTTCTTCCAGAAAAGCCGCAAGCGGATACAATAAATACGAAAATAAAACAGCCAGAGCTATGGGATATAAAAAATGTTTTGCCACTATCAAGGCATAAATCAACAAAATAGTAAATAAAAGTATAAAGGTCGCACGCTCAAGAGCTGTCAATTTTCGCTCCATTTTAATTTTTTTTGATTTTTAAAATTTCAAATTACGTAATTTTACCACAAATATTAAAATTTAATCATGAGAATTTCAATTGACGTTAAATCTGGCTTTTGCTTCGGTGTTGTAAATGCTATCGAAAAAGCTGAGCGCTTTCTATCAAAATACCCTGAACTTTACGTTATTGGCCAGATTGTTCACAACGACGAAGAAGTTAAACGACTGGAAAACAAAGGACTAAAAATCATTACCCGCGACGACCTGAAAAATCTCCCAAATAAAGTCGTTTTGATTCGCGCACATGGCGAACCGCCTGAAACATACCAAATAGCCTACAAAAACAACATTACTCTTATTGACGCAACTTGTCCTATAGTCCTGACACTTCAAAAACGGGTTAGAGAAGCTTATCTTATGATGAAAAAAGTCAACGGACAGGTCATTATCTTTGGCAAACCACACCACCCAGAAGTCGTTGGTCTCCGTGGACAAACCAACTACACTGCTATTGTCATTCAGACAATCGACCAGATAGACAAATTGGACTTCACCCGACCGATTTACTTATTTGCACAAACAACCAAAAACCTGAAAGAATACTTTGACCTGAAACAACTCATTTACACCCGCATGAAAAAAGAACTTAACACCGACCACCCTCCTTTTTATTGGTACGACTCCGTCTGTCGACAGGTAGCACACCGCGACACTGAACTGCATACATTCTGCGCCGACAAAGATATTATCCTCTTCATTAGTGGTAAAAACAGCTCAAACGGCAAAATGCTTTACAACGTCTGCAAAAACACCAATCCTAAAACTTATTTCATTTCATCTGTGGACGAAATCGACTTAAACTGGTTCAAAGGCAACGAACATGTTGGCATAAGTGGCGCTACCTCTACCCCGCGATGGCTCATCGAACAGGTGAAAAACTACCTGCTTAAACATTTCCCTGAAGATTAACCATACAAATCTGACCATTATTCAAACTTAACTTAAAAATTTTGAATTTTTTGTTTTTTAAAATACTTTTGAACCTAAATACAAAACTCTGTGTTTATGAGCAAAAAGATAACTCGCTTATTCGAAATCATCGATCGAGCTATTGAGCTTTTTAATTATAAATCAGATTATCTGGCTTACAAACAAAATGGCCAGTGGATAAAATACTCACCACATCAATACAAAGAATTTGCAGACAACCTGAGCTTAGGTTTACTCAGCCTTGGACTTAAACCCGGCGATAAAGTCGCTATTATCAGTAACAACCGACCTGAATACAACTTTGTTGACATGGGCGTACTGCAAGCTGGAATGGTCAATGTCCCAATTTACACTACTATAACTCCGGACGACTTCGAATACATCTTAAAACATAGCGACGCAGCTCTCGTTTTTGTTGCCGACAAATTTCTTTACAACAAAATAAAACCTATAGCTGACAAAATCGAAAACATAAAACAAGTTTACACATTTAACCAGGTCGAAAACGCTCCACACTGGACAGAAATAGTCGAACTGGGCAAAAAAGCTGACGACTCCCTCAGACAAAGACTGCAATCGATAAAAGACTCAGTAGACAAGGACGACTTAGCTATGCTTCTTTACACATCTGGTACCACAGGCCAACCCAAAGGCGTTATGCTAACACACTGGAATTTCCTTTATCAGGTAAACCGCATACCCGAACTTATTGATCTTAATGCCCAGGACGTTGGACTTAGTTTCCTGCCTTTCTCCCACTCTTTTGAACGTGTTGTTAATTATGCTTACCAATTCGTCGGTATTAGCACTTACTATGCTGAAAGCCTCGCTAAATTAGGCGAAAACATGCGCGAAGTACGTCCTACTATTTTTGCTGCTGTACCAAGGGTTATAGAACGTGTTTACGATAAAATCGTTTCCGCCGGACAGCAACTACAGGGTACAAAACGAAAAATCTTTTTCTGGGCTTTAGACCTGGCACGTAAATTTGAATTAGAAGGCAAAAGCATCTTTTACAAAACACAACTGGCACTGGCCGATACTCTGGTATTCTCCCAATGGCGAAAAGCTGTCGGTGGTCGAGTTCGCTATATTATTTCAGGTGGCGCTAAATTAGACCCTAAATTGGCGAAAATCTTTTGGGCTGCCGGACTTAAAATCTTAGAAGGTTACGGACTGACTGAAACCGGCCCTGTTATCGGCGTTAATAACCCTAAATTAGGCATCAGGATTGGCTCTATTGGCAAAAAATTAGGCGACGAACAACAAGTCAAAGTTGCTGACGATGGCGAACTCCTGTTCAAAGGTCCTAACCTGATGAAAGGCTATTACAAAGACCCTGAAAAAACTAAAGAAGTCATCGACGAACAAGGCTGGTTCCACACAGGAGACATTGCTAAAATCGACGACGAAGGATTTATCTACATCATTGACCGTAAAAAAGAAATCTTTAAGCTTACAAACGGTAAATACATCGCTCCACAACCAATCGAGAACGCCTTGCAAAACTCACCATACATCGAACAGGCATTTGTCCTTGGCGCAAACCAGAAAATGCCAGGCGTTATTATCTCTGTTAATCAAGACGCTTTGAAAAAATTTGCACAGGAACACAATATCCAATTCAAAGACATTGAAGACCTGATTCAAAAGCCTGAAATCCAAAAGCTTTATCGAGACGAAATCAACAGAATCAACAAACAATTAGGTCCTTACGAACGTATTGGAGCTTTCCGTCTGGTCGCTGATACCTGGTCGCCTACTACTGGCGAATTATCGCCTACTCTTAAGAAAAAACGCCGTGTCCTCACTGAAAAATACAAAGAACTTATTGAAGAAATGTTCGCTAATATGGAACGCGAGTTCTAATCTTTTACCAGATAAAAACTCATTACACGCGATTGCTGGTGGAGATAAACTCTCTTGCCAGCAATCGTTTTTTTTATGGTTTGCTCGTCATAATGACGGAAAGTGTATAAAGTCAGACCTACATTGTATTTGACTTGAAAGTAAACTTGCAATTCGTTCAACAATGTTTCAGTTTCTACCGGATCATAATCCACTGCTAACGACAGCTTTAATGCTGTTCGCTGCATAACATTGATTTTGAAATTAAATTTTTCAAGAATCGTAAAAATCACCTGCAAACTGCTCTCTGTAATAAAATTAAAATTGCGGTAAGACAAAGTAATTAACACCTGGTTAGGCTTTACAATAATCGCAGGTATACGTGGTTCCATGCCCTGTTCAAAATCGGCTATCAATGTACCTAATTCGTCTGGATTATTGAACGAGCGAACAAAAAGTGGTATTTTTTTATCAAATAACGGCTTTATGGTTTTAGGATGAATTACTTTAGCCCCGTAAAAAGCCAGTTCTATCGCCTCTTGATAAGAAAGCCGCTCATATTTCTGTGCATCGCTAAACAGTTTAGGATCAGCGTTATAAATCCCTGAAACATCTTTCCATACTGTCAAACTCTCGGCTCCTAAAGCCCATGCTAAGATAGCTCCCGTAAAATCAGAGCCTTCTCGTCCTAAAGTCGTGGTCTGTCCATTAAAATTAGACGCTATAAAACCCTGAGTTACATAAATTTGTTTTTCTGAAAAATCTGTTGAGTGTATTTTGTATAATGTTAAATCCCAATTTACGCTGGCATCCCGAAATTTGTTGTCTGTTTTGATTAAATTCCGTACATCAAGCCAGGACACAGGAAGTCCTATTTTGTCTAAATACTCCGAAACTATTATTGTGGAAAACAATTCGCCGAAACTTACGATTTGGTCATACTCATAATCGTAATTCATCGATGGATGCTGGTGAAGGCGATTGTATAATTGCGTAAAAAGCTCATTTAAAACAACATAAACACGGTGATTCGATTCAAACAGGTCTTTTACAATGTCAAAGTGATATTTTTTTATCTGGTTAAATAAATCTGAATAATCATTTTTATGCCGCCAATACTCAGCAACAAGCCGTTCCAGTGCATTTGTCGTTTTTCCCATCGCAGAAACAACAACAACCAAAGGCAAAGGCTGGGACTGGACAATTTGTGCCAAACGGCGTACTCCTTGTGCATCTTTGACCGAAGCTCCACCGAATTTGAAGACGCGCATTTTGCTAAAATTATTTTCAGGCAAAACTAAAAAATTGTTTTATTTTTGCCTTGCTAAAACTTTAAAATTCTGAATAATGGACCTGAAAAAAATAGTTGCTATTGCCGGTTACCCTGAAGTTTTCAAAGTTATCAAAGAAGCACGAAAAGGTCTTATCGTCGAATCCCTCCAAACTGGCAAAAGAATGCAGGCTTTTATCACATACAAAATCAGTTCATTAGAAGATATTGCAATTTTTACTCAAGACGGCGAAATACCACTTAAAGACGTGTTCAAACGTATATGGGAAAAAGAAAACAAAGGCAAAGCTCCTGACCCTAAAAACCTTTCAAAAGACGAAATAAAAAATTACTTCGAACAAATACTCCCTGAATATGATCGAAACAAAGTTTACGTCTCTGACATGAAAAAAGTCTTACGATGGTACAACATGCTCCTGGACAAAGGAATCTTAGACTTTGAACAGGAAGAAAAAGAACAAAAATCTGAACAATCTACCGGGCAGCAAAACGCACCACAGCAAACCGGAAAACAACAAGACAACTCCGCACCACAAAACGATAATCAATAAAACTTCAACAATTCACCTTAAATTTACGTACGTTATTTTCTTTCGTCTCAGATAGTAATTGCGACGCAAAAAAACTTTAGGCTGCCGCATAGCGGCAGCCTAAAATACTCGTAAATCAACATTTTACGTCAATCCACAGGCAAACGCCTCTTAAAATTTTTCGAAAAATTATTCTTTAACTATAAGCCTAATTTCTGGCGTACGTCTTTGGGCAAAGCATCTTTATGAATCATAATATCCATGATTTTAAGCTTCATATAATCCCACCTGAAGAAATAATAACCAAAACGATCAGATTTTTCCCCTGCATTGCGCGAACCACTGCTTGAATCTTTTATCAAATACCAGCGATCACCATTAAAATCAGTATAACCGACCAGATGCATGCCATGATCATCTGTGGTAGTATGATTCGAAAATCTGAATTGACGCGCATTTTCATCTATAAATTGCCGTGGAATATCAAAACTTGGCACAATAGCGCACTGTGTTTGACGATCAAAGCCTGGTTCTGTTACATCACCACCAATACAAATCGAATATCCATTTTCAATCGCATGATTTACAATCTTCATAAACACATCCAGCGGAACATTGTAATAATCCTTGCTATGCCACCAGTTGTCTGGTACTGGATACTCGTCTTTTGTCCAATACGGAAATTGCTTTAGCGACATTATATCAATGTAATCGTCAAGATTGATTTTCAAGTAATCTTTCAAAAACGATTTTGGAGTATAAGTTTTGCCTTTATAAACAAACTGCGTTGGCGGCTGTCCCATGTACTTGTTCAAAATGTCCTTAATTGTCGAAATCACAAGCTGTTCGTTCCACATATTATTCTTTTTAACTGACTGCAAAAAAGCTTTCATTTCTTTAACCATTGGTGCGTGGTCGTAAAACGGCATATCTTTTGGACGTCCTAAATAAGCACTTTCTGGAACAGCTCCATATTTTTTCATTATACGTGTCACAGCATTGGATTCCGAACCTTCGTCAAACAAGGACTTGCCTCGTGTGCGTACAAATTCACGCGCTTTTTCTACGTATTCCCAATAAACTGTGTACATTTCGCTCAGTTTCACCTTTTTACCTGTCTGACGGTAAATATCTGATTCTAAAAACGATGTTGTCGAAAATGCCCAGCATGTTCCTGTATTTCCCTGTGAAATTGGTGGATTAAACCATACTTTTTTGTATAACTTAGGATCGTTGGGTAGTTTATACTTAGACATATCCACAGCAGGATAAACCCGCGGTTGCTTCTGCTCCTGTGATTTGTAATACTCTTTTACCTGCTTCATTATCACATCCCAGTAATAGCTAAATCCTGGCTTTCGAAAGATTAATACGTCTTTTTGCGGGGTTTGAGCATAACCGCTCAACAAAAACAGAAAACTAATGAGTATTAAGCTTATTCGTTTCATAATTTGTAAGTTTTAAAATTTCCTCAATAAATTACTATTCTCTGCACAAACAAAAAAATTTTTTGCTAATGTTCTTTGAGTTCTTTTACGTAAACGCCTGGAAATCTTCGAAATAATCGAATTATTTAATTTGGTTTATGTTTAAATTCGGGCAAGTTTATGATTAAAAACTACTACTTTTTGTCGTTAGTCTTTTTCTTGTACTGATACACCAACCGCACATCATACAATCCTGTACGATGGGCTGGCTGTTTTTTCCACGTTTTTCCAAGATACAATCCGCAAGACGGACAAACTTCGTCATATTCCGTTAGCGACTCACCGCAGGCAGGACAACGCAAACCATTGGTCTGCTGAAGCTGCTCTGTGGTAATTTGAACATCTTTTTTATCAAGTTCGTGTAAAAAATCCCGGACAGCTCGACTAACAGACTGTTTTTCTGCAACATAAATAGCAATTCCAATAACAATTAAACTTAAAAAATAGACGATTAAATTGCTCTTTAACAATAAAAATAAAACCAAAGCCAAAACTAAAAGCAATCCAATAACACCGTTCATATCAACCGACCAGATGACCGATTTATCATCGATCCGCATTATTACAACTTTGTAAGGCAAGCCCAGGAACGAATTATTCCAGTCAAACTCGATTTTATCCTCAAAAATTTGTAATTCTTTGAGTTTTAACTGTTCTGATTTTTTTTGTATTTTATCGCTTAAAGATGGAAAATTGATATATTTTAGCTCAAAAATTTTAGACATTTCTCAAACATGAATTCGTTAAAACTTAGAATCATACTTTTCAGCATTATTATACTAAATTTTGCCTGTTCGTACAAAAAAGACGTTTTACCCATTAATCAAAAACTTATCTGGCGATATAACGATACTGCACAACACGGCAGCTGGCAACATGCTATTGTACCAGGTAGTATATTTGTTTCTTTAAAAAACGATTTATTCCTCCCAAACAACCTTTACTTTGACCATTTTCTGCAAAAAATCAACTTTTTCTCAAATAAAACATGGATTTTTAAAGCAAACTTCGACTATCGCTACGAAATTACAAAAAGGGAAAAAGTCGATTTGATTTTCAATGGATTAGACACATACACTCAAATCTACGTAAACGACAATTACGTAGGGCAAACAGACGATTTCTTTAAACAATATAGATTTGACATTACAGAATATCTCAAAAAAGGCAAAAATGTTATCATCGTTAAATTCCTCCCAGCCACAGCACAAGCTTTGAAATTCTACAAAAGCTTAAACTACTCAGTACCAGACGGATATCTCAGCATCATTCGAAAACCTTATTTTCACCTCGTCAATAAATATAGCGTAAACTATAACCCGATCGGATTCAGCAAATCAGCTTATATCCAGGCCTGGTCTAAAGCAAAAATCATGGATATCCAATTCTATACACTAAAACTCAACAAAGCACAGGCAACTATCAAAGCCAGAGTAAAAATCCAGGCCACTGACAACTACACTGCTTTTATTCAAATCGAAAGCCAATACGGCCTTTACATCGCAAAACATATCAAACTACAACCCGGATTAAACAATTTCGAATTTCAATTCAAAATCAATAAACCTCAAATCTGGTACCCAAAAAACTTTGGTCCGCAAAATATTTACAAATTCAAAACTACACTGAAAATCAACGATAATACTTACGACATAAAAAATACTAACTACGGACTGCGCAAAGTTAGAATTTCAACTAAAAACCATAAAATCCACATCTACGTCAACGACTCACTTATACCCTTCAAAGCCGTTGAACTACTACCCCTGGACGTAGAACTAACCTACGAACAAGACAAATACCCAAAACTTTTTAGAATCCTTAACAACGCTAACATTAACCTGATTGTCACCTGGGACAAAGGCCACTATTTTCTCAACGACTTCTACGATCTTTGCGATAAAAACGGTATTCTGGTCATACAAGCCTTTATGATTCCAATTAAAATACTGCCGCCTAAAGACACTGTGGCTAAAATATTTATGTCCGAACTGACTCAAACAATTAAACAACTTCGCCATCACCCTTCAATTATCGCATGGTACGGAAATTACGACCCTATCCAGATATCGAAAAAACTCAAAAAATACTACAAAGGCAAAAAACGCGACGAACTACTCAGCTTTAGCAATCTTCTTTTCACTGGCCTTATTCCAAAAATCATCAAAGACAACGACAACCGCCCATACTTGCTTAACCTCAACTTCAAAAACCTTTATAAAACCGATTCTAAATACATCTCACTGCCAAAGCCTGAAATAATCGAAAAAATTGCTCCATACCAGTCTATTACAACAGCACAAAATATTTACAAACTCTTCACAAAACCCAGCGACACACTATTTAACCAGATTACACGACTCATGAAAAAATATAACATAACTAACCTACAGAACCTCAGTTACCTCTCCCAAATACAACAAGCTAAACACTTATCCGAACAACTACAAAAAGCTATAATAAACCCAAAATACGATAGCTATCTTATCACCTGGTTTAACGATATCTCTCCAACTACTATTAGCCCCTCTGCAATCGCAAATATTAATGATCTTAAAGCTAAATACTTCACCATAAAAAAACTGTTTAAACCTTTCATCATCCAGATCAACAACAAAGACCAATACATCAACACCCTAATCTATTCACAATACGATACTGCAAATCTCCTGGTCTATTACAAATTAAACGACTTAAATGGAGACATACTCTGGCAAAAAATTAACCAGGAAAAACTCTTTAATCATAAAACCATGCAAACATTCGACATGGGAGCATTTTTCAAACTATTCTCCAAAGACACTTTACTATTCAAAATCGAAGCTTACCAAAATCTTAACCTCGTTGCAGAAAACTATTATTACTTTAAACCCATCGACCAGCTAAATCTTAAAACTCCACAAATTAAAGCTAAAATTTATCCAATAGACCAGGGATACGCTTTAGAAATAACACCAGAAAAATTCCTGGCAAAAAATCTTTACATCGAACTTAGCCATAATGCAATTATGCCATCTGATAACTTCTTTGACATTTTACCCGGCGAGACTAAAACAATCAAACTTTTTACGCCATATCAAATCAAAAACATCACCCGATTTATAAATGTCTTCAGCCTGTACCAGGCACTTTACGACAAACAAATACCTGAAAACCATCCGGAAATCAAGCAAGAAACTTCAAATATCCCGAACATCAAGAAATAAAATCAAAACCAAGATACGGCACTAAAACATCTGGAACCTTAATACCATCTCTGGTCTGGTAATCCTCTAAAATTGCCGCAACAATCCTTGGCAAAGCAAGTGCGCTTCCATTCAAAGTATGAACCAGCTGAGTCTTCTTACTGCCTTTTGGACGAAACCTTATTTTCATACGGTTGGACTGGAATGTCTCGAAATTAGAAACAGAACTTACCTCCAACCACTTATCCTGACCTGCCGAATATACCTCAAAATCATAAGTCAAAGCTGATGTAAAACTCAAATCACCTCCACACAGACGAACTATCCTATACGGCAAACCAAGACTTTTAACCAAACCCTCCACATATTCAACCATCTGCTCCAAAACTTCGTACGAATTATCCGGATGTGCAAGCTGAACAATCTCAACTTTGTCGAACTGGTGTACACGGTTTAAACCCCTCACATCCTTACCGTACGAACCAGCTTCTCGTCTAAAACATGGAGTATAAGCAGTCAACTTAACAGGCAATTGGTCCTCATCAAGAATCATGTCACGGTAAATATTGGTCAATGGCACCTCTGCCGTCGGTATCAGGTAAAAATTATCCTCATCAGTACGGTACATCTGTCCTTCTTTATCAGGCAATTGGCCAGTTCCAAAAGCGGTCGTCTCATTTACCATAAAAGGTGGGATATACTCAGTAAAGCCAGCTTCTCGTGCTTTGTCCAAAAAGTAAGTGATTAACGCACGTTCCAACCTCGCTCCACGATCAACAAACACAGGAAAACCCGAACCTGTGAGCTTTGGTCCAAGTTCAAAGTCGATTAATTTATATTTTTTCGCTAATTCCCAGTGTGGTAATGGCTCAAAATCAAAAATCGGCTTTTGTCCGCCAGTACGTACGATTTCATTGTCTTCACTGGATTTGCCCGGCGGTACTGACTCATGCGGCAAATTAGGCAATTTGACCACTTGCTCGAAAATCTCGCGCTCTATCGGCTCAAATTGCGCCTCAAGCTGCTTTATCTGCTCTTTGAGCTGGGTAGATTTCTTTTTTGCTTCCTCAGCCTGCTCACGCTGGCCTTGCTTGTATAATTGACCGATTTGTTTTGCGATACTATTTTGTTGTGCCTTTAACGTCTCTATTTGCCGTTGTAAAGTCTTTTTCTTTTCGTATAATTCCAAAATCCTGTCAACTATTGGCTTTGCATCGAAATTCTTAACAGCCAAACGTTCAACAACAAATTGTGGATTTTCGACGATAAATTTTACCTGCAGCATTGCCTTAAATTTTTATTGAATTCTCAAAATTATCGAACATCAACGTAAAAACAAAATAAGCCTTAAGTTTTTTTAACCTGCAAAAAAAATACGGCCGTGCCAGCAGGCACGGCCGTATTTTCGTCTCTGTGTAACCCATTATCGATTGGCTATTTGTTCCAGAATTCTGTTGCGTTTTCTTTGTTCGTGTTCTTTTTTCCGCTGCATTGCCTGTTCATATTCTTCTTTGGTCAATACCGATACATACGAACGATTATTACGTTTTTTCTCGAAAAATACATAGCCATCGATCAAAGCAAATAAAGTGTAATCTTTTCCAAGTCCAACATTACGACCTGGATGGTGCTTTGTGCCGCGCTGGCGTACGATTATATTTCCAGCTTTAACGAATTGTCCTCCAAAACGTTTTACACCAAGCCGTTTGCTTTCTGAATCACGGCCGTTACGGGTTGAACCTTGACCTTTTTTGTGTGCCATTTTGTTACAGTTTTAAATTAAACTTTTACGTTAAAAAGTAATATCCTCAATGAGGATCTGAGAAAATTGCTGGCGATGTCCATTCAGCTTTTTGTAACCTTTACGTCTTTTTTTCTTGAAAACCAAAACCTTATCGCCTTTTACATGGTCAAGAACTTTTGCCTTGACTTTTGCATTTTCAACTACTGGCTGTCCTACATGGACATTGTCTCCCTCTTCGATTAAATAAACTTTGTCAAATTCCACTTGTTCGCCTATTTCATTAGGCAAACGATGAACAAAAATCTTTTGGTCTTTCGAAACCTTAAATTGCTGGCCTTGAATTTCTACAATTGCATACATAAGCCTTGGATTTTTACATTTTACCCTGTACAGGCGGTACTTTACGTACTCTTTGATGCCTTACAGGTCACAATTTTAGTCGTGCAAAGTTATTATTTTATGTCGAAAAACAAAACCTTTCGCACAGATTATTAAAAATTTTTAGCACATAAATCATTTCTTTATCACCTCAACAACTTTACCATTACGATAAACAACAATCTTTTTGAGTTTTCCTGTGTTATCGTAGAAATATTTTTTACCATTATACAAAACGCCCTGTTTATAATAGCCTTCAGATACTAACTGTCCCTTTTGATTGTAAAATTTGAAATTACCAGTTCCTGTAAATTGTCTGTAAGCTGCCGGGTGTGTTGTATCAGTAATCTGGTGGGATATTTTAGCATAAACGATTCGCTTTGAAGTATCTTCAACACCATTTAAATAATATAAACGTCGTTTGACTTTGCCCTGAGGGTTGTATTCAACGACCTCACCGTTTATTTGTCCGTCATTCCAATTCGATACACGTTTTAAAACCCCATTCTCATAATATTCTTTCATAACACCCTGTTCCTTTCCATTGTTCCATGTACCTTCAAGTTGTAACTTTCCATTTTGATAAAAATATTTTTGCACTCCCTGACGTTTTCCTTGTTCATTGTAATGCCACAGATATTGCGGAGAACCATTGGAATAATAATACTCATAATCGCCAATCCATTTGTTTACTTTCCAAAAGCCTTTTTCGCACAACTGCCCGTTTGGGTAATAAATTTCAGCAGGTCCAAATGGTTTATTGTCTTTAAAAGTGATTTTCGACTTTATATTGCCATTTGGATAATAAATTATCCATACCCCGTTTTTTTTGTTGTCTTTGTAATATCCTTTCTGGACTATTTTGTTTTTATAATTCTGGTTAAAAAAAATCCACAGTCCCTGCCTACGCCCCTGTAAATCAATCCTATTTATCGTATCCCCATTGTATATCTTATAACTTTTCCATTGTGCGAGTGCAAAAACCGGCAACAGCAAAAGACATATTTTGATTAAAAATTTTCTCATATTAAAGTGACCTTTTGCGATTTGACCGAAAACATATTATCGATAAATTTTGTGGCTTTTTGGTCAAAAATTTCAGGCACATCTGTCGTTAAAAATATACGTTTTTTATTTTTAGAAAGTTGTGTTTCAATTTCAGGATGTCTTTTTAAATAATCTTTTAAACTTTCTGCAACAATCGTTCCTTGTGCGATAATTTTTACATTTTCAGGCATATACTGCTTTATTTTCGGCAAAAGCAAAGGATAATG
>WFZV01000246.1 GCA_015489395.1 Bacteroidales bacterium | reverse complement strand
CTTTATAGCTGGGGTGCATCCGTAGTTTTAGTAGGTGCGCTCTTCAAGCTAACCCACTGGCCAGGTGCAACAGTTATGCTCACCGTTGGTTTAATGACTGAAGCTTTCATTTTCTTCATGTCAGGATTAGAGCCACCTCACGAAGAATACGACTGGACTTTAGTTTTTCCAGAACTTGCAGGTGTGACAGACGAAGAAGAATTAGAAAAACCTCGTCCTGGAAGAGAAAAAGTTATGGCTCGTCGTGCTGGCGGTAGTGGCAATGTATCAGTGGAAGCTCTGGCTAAATTTGAAGAAATGTTGGAAAAAGCAGGCGAAGGTGGACTTTTCGAAAAACTGCACAGCGGTTTAGAAAAACTCAACACCAATTTAGAAAGCCTTAAAGAAATTACTGATACAGGCGTAGTCACTCAAGAATTCACTGAATCGCTGAAACAAGCTTCATCTAAAGCAACAGAATTCAGCCAAAACTTAGAGCAAAGCGGTAAAACAGTTTCTCAAGCTTCTGAGCAACTTGCAGAAGCACAGAAAAAAGGAGCAGAATCAATTGTTTATTCTGCAGATAATTTCAGCGATAGTCTTAACAAGGCATCCCAGCAGGTCGTTGAAAACAACGAAAAACTTGCTAATGCATATAATAGTTTAGTTAATTCAATGAATATCGACTTTTCAATCCTGGCTGAAGGCAACAAGCAGTACAACGAAAATATTACCATGTTAAACAAGAATTTAGCAGCTGTTAATGCTATTTTCGAAATGCAACTTGAAGAAGCTAATCTGGAAGATATGGTTAAAAAGATTTCAGATTCTGCTCAGTATGCTGATACATACAACAGAGAAGTTGCTAAATTGGCTAAACAACTCCAGGCTCTCAACGAAGTTTATGGACGCATGCTTTCAGCTTTAAATGTAAAAGTTGACTAATTTTTTCTTAAAATTAAAATTTTCTTGATATGGCTGAGAAGAATTTGTCTCCTCGACAAAAAATGATAAACTTGATGTACCTGGTGCTTACTGCTTTGTTAGCTCTTAATGTATCTGCCGAAGTTTTAACCGCTTTTGTTAAAATAGAAAAGAGTATTAGAAAAAGTACAAAAATTATTGAAAACAAAAACAGCGAACTATATGCCAAATTCGAACAATTATACCAGGAGAATCCTGTTAAAGTAAAAAAATGGTACGAAAAGGCTCAAGCTTTATCAAAACATTCTGACTCTCTATACAATTACATACAGTATTTAAAGGTAAAAGTAGTTCGTGCTGCTGACGGTCGCAACGGAGACCCTACACATATAAAACATAAAGACGAAAATAACGTCGGTGGCCAGGTAATGATTTTGGAGGGCAACGGAGTAAGACTTAAAAAAGCTATAAATCAATATCGAGATTTCCTTAAAAGCCTTATTGATACGACAAAAGCTAAGCGCCTGGCAGCAAGTATAGACTCCACTTTCGACACCTCTGACATAATTAGCGAAGACAAATCGCGCGTTCCTTGGGAATCTGCAATGTTTGAACATTTGCCTTTAATTGCTGTTGTTGCTAACATGTCTAAGATACAGAACGATATTAGAATGACAGAGTCAAGCGTTATAAGTTACTTGCTCGAACAAGTCAGTGCAGGTGAATGGAAATTTAACAAATTAGAGCCAGTTGTTTACGCTAAGAAAGGCTATGTTCTACAAGGCGAACCTTATGAAGCACAAATTTTCTTAGCCGCATATGATACAACACAGCAGCCAATTATCGAATTAAGCGACGGTACTAAATTACCTGTCGAAAACGGTAAAGGTATTTACAAAGTTACCACTACAAAAGTTGGTATACATAAATTCGGTGGAGTTATAAAAATCAAATCTCCGGCTACAGGCGATTACGTAGAATTCCCATTCCAGGGAGAATTCGAAGTAGCAGCTCCTGCAGTTGCCATCTCACCAACCAAGATGAACGTATTTTACATTGGTGTTGATAACCCGGTTGCAATTACTGCATCTGGAGTACCTGCAGAAGCTTTGAGCGTCAGGATTGGGCCTATTGGTACAATTAAACGTGTTGGAAACGGAAAATACATTGTACGAGTTAATCGTGTAGGAAAGACGACTATTTCGGTTTATGCAAATGTAAGTGGACAGACTCGTAAACTTGGCTCTATGCAGTTTAGATGTAAAGTCGTTCCAGACCCAAAACCTCGCGTCGGAAACCTGAAACCTGGACCTGTTGCTAAAGCTTTACTTCTGGCTCAAAACTTTGTTAAAGCTGAATTGGAAAACTTTGAATTTGACTTGAAATTCCCTGTTGTCGGCTTTACTGTATCAGCAACAATAGGTTCATTTACAGAGGAACACAAAGCACGAGGCGCAAGAATCACGCAGCAACAGAAAAATTTGATTAGACAGCTCAAACCAGGTCAAAAAGTCTATTTCGAAAGTATTAAAGCCAAAGCCCCAGACGGCTCAATCCGTGACTTAGGTACGATTAGCTTTAAAATTACTCGATAAAATTTTGATTTGTACATACAATAATTTACATTGCGTCTAAGTTATAATAAAAGAAAGTGGGATGTGTCCCACTTTCTTTTTAAATTTGTCGAAAATTAAATATCAGAACCATGAAAAAGATCATTTCAGTAGCATTTTTCTCAATATTTTTAATTGTCTCTGCTTTAGCTCAAGGCTCATCCCCAGGATTAATTATTAAAACATTGCCTTACAGCGAAGATAATATCAAAACGAGACAACCTCTCCCTTATCAATTTGTAAGGGAAGCTGATGTTATGTGGGCAAAAATCGTGTGGCGTCGTGTGGAACTTACTCAGAAAATGAACCAGATTTTTTATTTTCCTACTCAACCATCCGGAGGATATATGAGTCTAATTGATGTGCTTTTAAACGCAATCCATCTTAAAGGCCTTAATGCTTACAAAGCAAGAGCTAAAGATGCTGGAAATGAGTTTGCAATACCTATGACAGAGGAAGAAATTCACGAAGCTCTTGGTGCAAAAACAGTACCTCAAGTCGTTGAATTAGAGGATGGTAGTTATGATACCACGATGGTGCAAATTCCTTATGACCCGACTCAAATTAAATCGTTCATTATTAAAGAAGTTTGGTTTTTCGACAAACAGCGTTCTGTAATGGACGTTAGAATCATCGGACTTTGTCCAATTCGTACATATTACCGTGACGATGATGTTGAACAAACCAACCCATTGTACAAAAAGGTCTTCTGGGTATTTTATCCTGAGGCTCGCCCATTTTTGGCTAAAGCTCCTGTTTATATGCCATATAACGACTTGAAAGCTCTTTCTTACGATGATGTTTTTCAAAAACGATTGTTTTCTGGCTACATTTATATGATTTCTGACCCGAAACAAAGAGAAATAGCAGAATACGAGCAGGGATTAAATGTTTTGATTAAAGCAAAAGAATTGGACAATATGATAACTGATTTCGAACAATCGCTCTGGTCATATTAAGCTCTATTTTACGTAAAAATTTGCTCAACCCCCTCCAGCGCGTCGTTAAGCTGGAGGGGGTTGTCTTTAAAAAACGCTTTATTTTCGTGGGGTATAACGATTTTTGGTTTAGTAGGAAAGAAAGCAGTAAAAATTTATGACGATTTATAACGATTTTTTCGTCACAAACAAGAAAAAATATCTGGATTTCAAAAGAGCAAACAATCGTACTAAGCTGATAAACAACGTTTTACTAAGCTTTATTTTTGTTTTGATCAAAGTCGATTTCGACCATTACCGGGCAGTGGTCTGAATGCACCACTTCTTTTAGTATTTTTGCATCTTTAAGTTGTGGACGAAGTTCTGGAGTAATTAAATGATAATCGATTCGCCAACCTTTATTTCGTTCACGTGACCGCTGTCTGAAACTCCACCAGCTATATTGCTCAGGTTCCTGGTTAAATTCACGGAAAGTATCAATCAGCCCGTCTTCTTCGATTAATTTTGCGAACCATTCACGTTCTTCTGGCAAAAAGCCTGAAACATTGACATGACCTTCGGGATTATGAATATCGATCCAGAGACGGCAGATGTTAAAGTCGCCGGAAACTACGAGTTTGGGCCGTTGCTGACGTAATTTTTTCAAATAGTCCCTGAACAAGTCCAAAAAACGCATTTTTATTTGCTGGCGTTCATCGCCGCTTGAGCCAGATGGTATGTAAACGTTAACAAGAGTAATATCGTTGAAATCTGCCCTAATCAGCCGTCCTTCACGGTCGAAAAAATCATCGCCTATGCCATAAAGCACCTGGTCTGGTTCGATTTTAGTCAATAATCCAACGCCGCTGTAACCGGCTTTTTCTGCAGGGTACCAGTACGTTTTGTATCCTAAGTCTGTAAATAATTTCTGGTCGATTTGGTCTTGTTTGGCCTTAAGTTCTTGCAAAGCCACAATGTCGGGATTATACTCTTTTAGCCAATCGACAAAACCTTTACGAATAGCTGACCGTATTCCATTAACATTGTATGAAATTATTTTCATTGCTCAAGTTTTTGTTTTTACCTTTGTTACATCAAAATTAGTCGTTATGAGCAAAAAAGAAAAGAAAAAAGGTAAAAAACCTCAATATGGCGACGATGTAAAACGTGGACTTGTAATCAAAGCAACCGGCAAATATTATGTTGTCAAAATAGACGATGAGAAGCGCAAATGCGTTATTCGTGGCAAAATGCGGTTACAGGATATTGATTCTACCAGTCCTGTAGTAGTTGGCGACTATGTTTTTGTGAAATTAGACCAGGAGAAAAATGCCTGTATAATCGTTGATATAGATAAAAGAGAACGTTGCATTATACGCCGTTCGCAGAAGTGGTCAAAGCAAAAGCAATTTTTAGCCTGTAACATTGACCAGGCTATTTTAGTGGTTACGTTAATCATGCCTAAAACGCCATTAGAATTTATCGATAGATTTTTGGTTGCGGCCACAGCTTACGATATTCCAGCCAAATTGGTTTTCAACAAAATCGATTTGTATTCTGACGAGCTAATGGAGTATTTACACGAGCTAATGGACATGTACGAAAAAATTGGCTATGAGACATTGGCTGTTTCGGCTTTAAAAAAGATAAATTTAGACAAATTCAAACAAATGCTTAAAGACAAAATTTCTGTTTTGGCTGGCAACTCAGGCGTTGGCAAATCGTCTTTGATAAATGCTCTGGACCCGAATTTAAAACTTAAAACTCGCGAAATTTCGCACAAATACCGCACCGGTCGTCACACTACCACTTTCGCACAGATGTACGAATTACAATTCGGTGGTTACATTATAGATACGCCGGGCATACGTGGATTTGGTTTATCGAATTTAACTAAACAGGACATTGCTCATAACTTTCCGGAGATGTTTAAATATTTAGGTAAATGCAAGTATTACAATTGTTTGCACATTGACGAACCAGGCTGTGCAGTCAAAGAAGCTGTTGAAAAGGGAGAAATACCGTGGAATCGTTACAAGAGTTATTTAGACATTATGCTGGGAGACGATAGCAAGTATCGTTTAGAACCTTAAAGATTTAGAACACATGCGAAAGTCCAATGTAGTTTTAGGTTTCACGTTTGCTTTTATTAGCACTGTAGCCTATTCTATAGTTTTTGTTTTTAGCAAGGCAGCTTTAAATCAAGTCAATTTGACACAATTTGGAGTTTACTGGTATATAATCGCTACAATTGAGACAGGTATTTATTTTTTTGCTAAAAATTTGTTTAATCAGTTCGCAGGGTTAGAGCGTAAACAGCAAGTTTTAGTCGTAGTAATTGCAGTTTTAGAAGTGATTGGAACAGCACTGTTTTTTTTAACCATCAAACTATTTCACCATCCTGCAGCTGTCTCATTTATAGGGACTTTGATTCCTGTTTTTGTTGGTATTCTCAGTTTTATTTTTCTCAAAGAGCGGTTTAATCT